>NYUU01000083.1 GCA_002684175.1 Synechococcus sp. CPC35 | reverse complement strand
GGCTTCAGCCTGCTGTGTGTTGCTTTCCCTCGCGCCGACCTCAGCCTCCGTGCAGGCCAGGAGTACGCGCTTTATGAAGCCCAGTTTGGTCAGTACCAGAGGTGAGGTTGCGGAGTCTTCAGCGAGATCTCGTCTGGCCGCCGGACGTTCCGCCGTCTCAGTTGCGCTGCTGGCTGCGTCAGCAACTGGCCGCTGAGGGCGAGCTGCTGCGCTGGGCAATCACTGCCGTGATCTCCCAGCCTGACGGAGAGCGCCGGCTGCAGTTCGAGGCGGTGCTGCTCAGCCCATGACGCCGGCCCCTCTACCCACACTGATGCTCATTCCCACCGGAATCGGTTGCGATATCGGTGGTTATGCAGGAGATGCCCTGCCATCTGCACGCCTGCTGGCGGCAGCCAGCGGCTGCCTGATCACGCATCCCAACGTGATGAACGGAGCGGCGCTCTACTGGAGCGACCCCCGCATTCATTACGTGGAGGGCTTCGGTCTGGACCGCTTTGCCGCCGGCGACTGGTGTCTGAGGCCGGTGCGGCGGCAGCGGATTGGGCTTCTGCTGGATGCCGGTATCGAAGCGGAGCTTGCCCAGCGCCAGATCCAGGCGGCCGATGGCTGCAGAGCCAGCCTCGGGCTCGAGATCGGTCCTGTTGCGACAACGGATCAGCCGCTGCAGGTGAGTCTTGAGCGCGGTGCCAGTGGCGCCAGCTGGGGGCGACTGGGCCAGCCGGATGCCTTGCTCCGGGCTGGTGAGCGGTTGAAGGCGGCGGGGGCGACGGCGATCGCTGTGGTGGCGCGCTTCCCTGAGGACCCTGAAAGTGAAGAGCTGGCGGCCTATCGCCAGGGCAGTGGCGTGGATGCCCTGGCCGGTGCCGAAGCGGTGATCAGTCATCTGCTGGTGCGCCATCTGCAGATTCCCTGTGCCCACGCCCCGGCTTTAGCCCCGTTGCCCCTGGATCCCCAGCTCGATCCCAGGGCGGCGGGTGAAGAGTTGGGATATACGTTTCTGGCCTGCGTGCTGGTGGGTCTGAGCCGGGCGCCGGATCTGGTGGCGGCTGGGCCAAATATGGCCGGAGATCTCAGCGTCGATCAGTTGGGGGCAGTTGTTGTGCCCGATGGGGCCTTGGGGGGAGAAGCGGTGCTGGCTTGCTTGGAACGGAATGTCCCGCTGATCGCGGTGGAGAACCCCTCGGTGCTGTCCGTCACGGCCGAAGCTCTTGGGCTGGAGACGCCGTTGCTGAAGGCGAACAGTTATGCCGAGGCAGCAGGTCTGGTGCTGGCGTTGCGGGAAGGGTTGAGCCCCGCTTCTCTCAGCCGCCCCCTGCCGGCTTTGGAGCAGTTGTCTTGATGCCAGGCGGTTTCGGTTCGGCGAGGGATCAGAGCTCCTGTCCTTGTGGTGGGCGCAGTTACGGCCTGTGCTGTGGGCCGCTGCACAGGGGTCAGCGGCGGGCGGACACCGCTGAGCAGTTGATGCGTTCCCGCTATTCAGCCTTTGCGCGTAGGGAGGTGGATTATTTGATCGCCACCCACCCGCAGCCGGGCCTCTCGGAATCGGAACGGAGACTGGCCCTGGGTCAGGCCTGTCGCCAGACCCGTTGGCTTGGCTTGACCGTGCTTGCGGTCAGTGGCGGCGGTCCGCGTGATCTGGAGGGAACGGTGCAGTTTGAGGCCCGCTATCGCGGTGGGGTGCTGAAGGAGACCTCTCTGTTTGCTCGAAAGGGGGATTGCCTGACAGGTCCCTGGCTCTACGTCCGTTCCCTGGAGTAAGGGCTAACGCAGGCAGGCCATTGGATGCCGCGGCGGCACGCCCAGCGCTTTGGCCACGCCGGGGTGGCAGACCGATCCCTGCACGGTGTTCAGCCCAGAGAGCAGTTCCGGCCGTTCGGTCACCGCCTCTTCCAGCCCTCGCCCGGCGATGCCGAGGATGTAGGGGAGTGTCACGCTCACCAGGGCTTCGGTGGAGGTGAACGGCACGGCGCCGGGCATGTTGCCCACGGCGTAATGCTGCACTCCGTGAATATTCACCGTCGGGTCGCGGTGCGTGGTTTCCTGGCTGGTGGCAATGCAGCCCCCCTGGTCGATGGCCACATCCACCACCACCGATCCTGGTCGCATCGCCTGCACCATTCCCTCGTCTACAAGGGTCGGAGCCCGTCCGCCGGGGGTGAGGACAGCTCCGATCACCAGGTCTGCGGTTGGCACCAATCTCTCGAGCAGGCCGCGGCTGCTCCCTACGCTCATCAGCCGGCCACGACGATCAGCCTCCAGGCTGCGCAGTCGCTGGGGGGAGCGATCCAGCAGCAGCACTTCGGCATCCATTGCTGCCGCGATCCGGGCAGCATTCCATCCCACTGTTCCAGCGCCCAGCACCACCACCCGGGCCGGCTGAACGCCGGTGCAGCCTCCCATCAGCACACCCCGGCCTCCATGGGGTTTCTCCAGCAGGTGGGCACCCACCTGGGCCGCGATTCGACCAGCGATCTCGCTCATCGGTGCCAGCAGCGGCAGGCTGCCGTTTTCGAGCTGCACCGTTTCGTAGGCAATGGCTGCGGTACCGGCCCTCAGCAGTGCTGCTCCGACTTCGGGGTAAGCCGCGAGGTGCAGATAGGTGAACAGCACCATGTCATTGCGGAGGTACTGGAACTCCTCCTGCTGAGGCTCCTTCACCTTCACCACCAGATGGGCCTTCCAGGCTTCGTCCCGGCTTACCAGCTCGGCGCCAGCAGCGGCGAAGGCTTCATCACCAATCCCGGCACCGGATCCGGCACCGGTTTCAATCCGCACCTCCAGTCCCTGACTGACCAGTTCCCGCACCGCATCGGGTGTCAGCGCCACCCGCTGCTCATCGACCTTGATCTCCTTCGGCACGCCAATGCTGGCCATTGGGGCCGTCAGGACGGTGGCTGCCATGGTGGCTTGCAGGGTCTTTTCAATCTGGCTCCGCTGTGACGCGGCCGCCATTGAGATTCACACTTGAAATTCAGAATGCGGCAATCGGCAGCCGCCAGCCACTGCCGAAGGCCTGTGGCGTCACCTTGAGCACCGGTGCAGCCTGGCGTCGTTTGAATTCCGCCCGCTTGAGCAGTCCCTCCACCCGTTTCACGAGGGCTGGATCATGGCCGTCATGGATCAGATCCTCCGGCGGGGTCCTGTCCTGAACCAGAGCCTTGAGCAGGGCGTCGAGAACCGCATAGTCCGGCAGGGAGTCACTGTCCTTCTGGTCCGGGCGCAGCTCGGCGCTGGGCGGTTTCCGTCGGATCGTCTCCCCCACCAGCTCTCCCCGTTCCGGCAGACCCAGATCGAGGCGACAGGGGAGAGCTGCATCGCTGTCCAGCCAGGCGCAGAGAGAAAAGACACTGGTTTTGTAGAGGTCACCGATCACGGCCAGGCCTCCGTTCATGTCTCCATAGAGGGTGCAATACCCAACAGCGAGTTCTGATTTGTTGCCGGTGGTCAGCAGCAGCTGACCCTGTTGATTGGCCATGGCCATCAACAGTGAGCCGCGGATCCTGGACTGCAGATTTTCGGCGGTCACGCCATTGGGCTCGCCCCCCAGGGCTGGTTTCAGCGCATCGGTGTAGCTCTGCATCAGCTCGGCGATCGGCATGGTGTTCGTCGCCAGTCCCAACCGATCGGCGAGGGCCATCGCATCGTCGATCGAGCCGGCTGAGCTCCACGGCGATGGCATCAGCAGTGTCGAAACCTGCTCAGCACCAAGGGCCGCCGCAGCCACCACAGCCACCAGAGCAGAGTCGATTCCACCACTGAGGCCAAGCAGCGCTGTTCTGAATCCGCATTTGCGGGCGTAATCGCGAACCCCGAGCACCAGGACCCGGAACAGTCGCTCCAGGCAGTCAGGGGTATCCATGGCCTGCGTTTTCGCTGCTGAGCTGTCCCAGATCAAGATCTGTTCGCGGCAGTGGTCCATCTGCAGCTGAACAGCACCGTCCGGTGCAACGACGAAACTGCCACCGTCGAACACCAGTTCGTCATTTCCCCCGATCTGGTTGAGATAGATCAGCGGGCAGTTCAGGCGCGAGGCGGCCTGGCTGGCCAGTTGCTGCCGCAGCGCCGGTTTATCGGCATCGAAGGGGGAGGCCGCCAGGTTGATCACCAGCTCGGGTCGCTCTGGAATCAGCTGGGCAATCGGGTCGGGCCCAGCCACCCGCTGTTGCTGCAGAGCGTCCTCCACCCAGAGGTCCTCGCAGATGGTCAGTCCAAGCCGCTGGCCTCCGGGAAGCTTCAGAACACAGGGACCGTCACCGGGACGGAAGTACCGCCGTTCATCGAAAACGTCGTAACTGGGCAGCAGCTGTTTGCATGCGACCGGTCGCCATCCCAGTCGGTTCACCAGAACGATTCCGTTCTGCAGCGCTGGGGCGCGGTTGTCATCCGTGGCAAGAGCTACCCCTACCAGCAGCGTGATGCTGCTGGTCAGCTGGTTCACCAGCTGTTGAAGAATCCGCTGCTGCTCTGCGATCCGTGCCGGTTGCAGCAGCAGGTCCCGGGGGGGATACCCCCAGAGGGAGAGCTCGGGGGTGAGCACCAGGTCGGCTGCCTGGGCTTCCGCCTCGCGAACGGCTGCAAGGATGCGATCGGCATTGCCCTGCAGGTCGCCCACCAGGGGGTTCAGCTGAGCCAGAGCGACGTGCATCAGCAGAGGCTCCCGGACAGTCCGTAAAGATTGTGCTCGACCAGCAGCGGCCAGACCGATGCGGGGATCTGTGCCTGTTCGGGAGCCCGGCGTTGCAACGAGCTGGCCGTCGCCGGGATGACCAGATCGAGCACCTCTAGCCGGCTGCCCAGGCGCTCGAGGGTCGCGAGTGTTTCACTGCCAAGAGGCCAGCCCTGGCGGGGTGCGATGGCCAGATCACAGTGGGGAAGCCAGCTCGTACTCTCTCGCCAGCGTGGGATCTGTTCGGCCAGGTCACTGCCCACAACAAACACCAGCTCCTGCTTTGGCCAACGCTGCGCAGCCTGTTTCAGTGTGTTCATGGTGTAGGGACTGCTCAGGTCCTGGACCAGCTGAAGACGTTGATCCTGGATCTGATTCACCAGAGCGCCCAGCAGGGAAGCCCGCAGCGGCAAGGCTGCACCGTGCTGCTTCATCGGATTGTCACTAGCCCAGGTGGCGACCTGGGAATAACGGCTCAGAAGGCCTTCCAGCAGCAACTGGTGACCCCGGGTCGGTGGGTCTGCACTGGTCCCGAAAAGCGCAATCTTTTCGCTTCCCATATCAGGGAAGCAGGAGTTGCAGGCCCTGTTCCCGCCGCATCGGCCAGCGTTGCAACCAGTGGCGGACCATCGGATCGCATGCGGCCAGCCGCTGCAGAAGTGCTCCGGGTTGACCGCCGCGTCGACGCAGCAGTTGCTGAGCCACCAGCGCCCCGGTGCGCCGGCTGGCATGCACAGCAAGGGCTGCCTGGGCGAAAGCCACCGGTGCTGCGGGAGCCAGACTCGTGCCGCCGCTCACCGGAACGAGCAGCAGCAGCAACTGCTTGATGGCGCTCAGCCCCAGTTGCACGCCGCCAAGGAGGGCGTTCTGGCTGGAGAGTCGCAACAGCAGCAGGCGAGCGGCCCCTGGGTTCATCGGCAGGTTGTAGAGCTGGCTGAGTTGCAGCACGAGAGCTGTGTCGCAGGCCAGGCCTCCGGCAAGATCCAGGGCCAGGAACGGGTTCATGGCAACGGCGGTGGCCTTGGCAGCGGCGTAGCGCCCAATCAAGCCCTGAGCGCTGCGTCGGTGCTGCTGCAAGCGCAGTCTCTGGCAGGAGCGCTGGAAACGATCCGCCTGCCGAAGCGTCTGCAGACCCAGCAACAAACTGCCTTCAAGATCGAGCTGTTCGATCAGCCGCGTTTTCAGTTCATTGACGCGTGGTGGAGCCAGCTCACTGCGTACGCTTCCATCCGGCTGGAGCACCGGCCGTCTGGGGGCGGCGGCCGCGGCGGTGACAGGAACATCCCTTGGCAATCGGCCGCGAATGCTGTGAAGCAGTGCCGACTGTTCCTGCTCCGGCCAGCGGTCACTTCTGTTCAGGACCAGTTGCAGTGGTTTGCCGCACTCGAGGAGTGTTTCGAGGGCTTCGAGATCCGTGCTGGTGAGGTCGCTGTCCACCACAAGCAGCACCAGATCTGAACCCATCGCAACGCGTGCGGCGAGTCGAGCTCTCCCCGCGGCACCAATTTCATCAATGCCGGGGGTATCAACAAGGTCGACCCGGTTCAGTTCTGAGCTGGTGATGGGCCATGGAACGGCCTCCTGAATCCGCGTGCAGCCGTGAGCGACATCGGTGCAGAGAAGGGGACGATTGATCAGGGCATTGATCAGGCTGGACTTGCCCACTCCCACACGCCCGAATACGGCGATCCTCAGTTCTTTCTGCTGAAGCCGTTGCAGCTGACGATCAAGAAGCCTCAGCTCACCTCCGAGCAATCCCTGCTCGCGGGAACTGAGTTGCAGCATTTGCCTCCAGGCCTGCAGCATCTGGCTACAGCGTTCAACCGTGGGAGGAGGGACGACCTGCATGAACCCTATGCTGCCCAAAAGAGCCAGAAGAACAAGGATGCAGCCGTTTTAAGCAAGGTGCTGGACATACAGGATCGACCGCTTGGAAACTGATGAATGTGATCCTTTCATCAACAATACTGGTTGCAGGAGTCTCAGATGGAGATTCAGATGTTGACGGGTGTATGGGCTTGAAGCGATTTCCTGAGTGAACTCTTTTAATTGTTCTGATTATTTTTATTGACAATTAATCGCTGCCTGGATGTTTTTGTTCTGGGAAAAGATTGTACCTGTTCTGGGCTGAAATGATTGCAAATCCATCCTCCCCTATTCGTGGGTAAGATTCGAATGTGATTTGATGTGTAAATCTTTTGTTTTTTGGACATGTGGCGCCAACAGCTTGAGCCATTAAAAGCAAATCCACTGATTAAAATATTCAATAGCTAGTGTTGTAGAAGGCCGGGATTAATAGTCGTCAATTGTAAGTGCTTTGAAGATGGATTTCGGTGAGTGGAAATGTGCTCTAAGACTGACACTTGAGTGAAGGCAATCAAGCTGAAGTCATATCGTCTTTCGACCTTGATCAAATGATCAAAAGAAGCTTTTGCTTTCAGCTGTAGTATGATCGAATAAACTTAATTCGATCATGACAGATTCCGATGTCGAAAATAAATATCATCAATTTGAAAAGCTTGTTCAAGCGCATCCTAAAAAATGGAGATCAAAGCTTCATTCCATGTACATAACTGATCCGGAAGTAGCAGTAGCTGCCTGGACATTGATTCTTTCCATGGATGATTTGATGTTGGATATTGAAGAAACTGCTAGCTTTTATGAGCGGCTTCAGGAAAAGCAAAATGGCAGCCCTTGAACTCTTCCGTTCAACCGTCTTGGTTCGGGTGTCATGAAAGCAATCCATTCCTCTGTGACAACCAATAATTTTTTGATCAGAATTTTTGCCCCTGCCTTGATTCGTTCTTGGGCTTTTGTTGTTACTGTATTCTCTCTTTCTTTGGGGAGAAAATTGTTTTTTGGTTTGTTTGCTGCTGTTGTTTTGTTTTGCTTCATCGGCTTTATTGAGCCATATGTACTAATTATGTTTAATAAACTATTTGGCAATCCTGAGCTTACAGTTTATAATCAATGCGTTTTTGGGGTCATTGAAAATGCTCCTCTTGATGAAGAGTTTTCCTGGCGTTTAAGCGCCTGTGGCGAGGCTCCTTCTCGTTTCAAATGGATTTTTGATTGAATCGAGTCAAAGGGTTTAAACGATTGGAATGACTTCAATGGTCCAACGGCGTTTTCCCATGCGATCATTTTCGGAGTAACAATTTGCAAGAAGATCACCTCTTGTATTTCTAACATTGCATTCAAGACCATCTTTGGTATTGATGAAACTGGATGTATTTGGAGATATTTCTTTGGATAGATTTGGTCCAACAGTAAGTACAATTTTTTCCCAAATGGATTCTGTCGTTTCGTTTTTATCGGCTTCGAAATGCATTTTTATGAAATCTAATCTTTTTTGATTTTAAACAGAAAATAGGGGTCGCCGGTAGTTGTTGAGCGTCGAGTGCTGATTAAGGATACATCGCTGAATGTCTTTTCATATTTTGCAACTGGGATTGTCGATTGCAATGTCAATTGCATGATCTGCCGCTTGATTGCCAACGATTTTGATATTCGTATCGTTTCGCGCTGAGATTTCGATCAACCTCGATCGCAATAGGCATGGTATCTTAAGGAATATTAAGTGAGGTTTCGGCCTTGATCCAAAAAATAGGTTCTTTCTTGGGTTGGCTCACGGGCTCTGATCAGTCCTGGTACCTCGTATTGGATGAATCAGCAATCATCAGAGATCGAGAGTTGAAAAAAGAGTCGTTAGTTATGAATATCAGTCGAAGGGATTTCAATGCAAGAAGTTACGAGAAAGAAATCATGATGCGTTCGGGAGGAGTATCATTGAATGAAATTTGGGGCGTTATGAATCCTTTCGCTATGATTAGGTTTTTGGGGTATTCTTTGTCTGATATTGTTTGAGATTTTTTCAGTTATTTTTATCCTCGGCTAATGTATGTCGGTCAGAAATAGAATCATCAAAAGAAGTTTTTTTGAATTTTGATCGTCTATTGATATCCCACAGCCCAATGCCATATACAACGGCAGGAAAGAATGGAGTCATAAGGACAAAAGCTTTAATTAAAGTGTCTTTCATAAGCTCATTTTTTTATAGTTTAGAAAATTTTTCTTGGAGAGGTGATGTTGTTTTTGTAATATTTACTGCTTTTGTGAGTCAAAAATGTCAGCAAATCAGTATTGCCCCTCCTCCGAGCAGGTTGCTGATCAGCCGTACAAAGCACTTGAAACGTTATTGACGATCAGTTTGATTGTTCTTGGACCTCTCAGGGCAAATCGTTTCCCTGTTATAACCCATTTGAGTGGCCCTGACTGGGCTGATTGACTCAAGGACTCTATGAAAATGCAAGCGTACGGATTAGAATTCTCTCAACGTTGTTTTCCCGATTATGGATAATGAGTTCAGTGCTTATCTGGCTCTTCTGCTTGGCTCGAGCTCTGACGATAATGGAGGTAATGTTATTGAGCTTATTTTCGACTTGAAAATACTCGGAATTGAGACACTTCAGAAATTTAAAGAGCGAGAAAGAGATGCTGACGTACAGGAAGTTATTGGTGAATATTTAAACAAGTAAGCGGGTGGTGAATTGAACGTTAAATGTGAAAATATTTGATCGTGCTTTTATGATTCATTGCTAAAGAGATGAATTCTTTGCTGATTTTGTTTGAAGAGAGTGGGGATGTCTGTATGAGATGGATGCAAGATTAAATCAGATTTAATAGATGGATTCAAGCAAATAAAAGTTATTTTTTGTAGTGAGTCTATAAGGGGTGGCTGGCTTTGCTTGATGAATGATATTAGATCTGGAATAATTGATTAAAGATTATGAATCAGCGCTTTTTGAATCTTTTGATTTTTTATTTTCAGGTAGGTGGCAACATGGAATGACAACCAACTCTGCCTTGTTGAGAATCAAGTCTTTGGTGAGCATTGCTTTGGCTTCGCCTCGGACCCTGATCATTGCCTAGAAAATTTTGGTAAATATAAGCTGATATTGAAGAGTTAGGGTTTTGGCGATGCCTGAATTTGTTCAAAGCTCTGTAGATAAACGAACACCGTGCAGGCTCATATGTCCCTGGCGAGGGAGGCTCGCCCTTCGTGCTTCACTCCAGGGTCGCTGAGTCATCCCTGAATCTGATCCAGAGAATGAGCCTCTGCCATCGGGATGTTGATGAATTCTCGAGTGTTGGGGCTTAGGGAGTGCTGCTATCTCCTGCTTTGACCGGATCAACCGGTTTTCGCCACCAGCCTGCAAGCACCGCCAGCACTGATTCAGCACCAATCACCCCGACGAATCCTCCGAATTCGTCCACCACCACACGTACACCGCCGCTGTCGCGCCGGAAGCCTGTGAGCAAGCGGTCGGCCCGGATCATTTCCGGGACATATTCCACAGGTTCACTGAATTCGACCGGTGTCAGCAGGCCGCGATTTTCCAGCAGAGCTGTGAGCAGTCGCTCACGGCTGGCCACACCCAGAATCCTGTCCACCTGATCACCCAGCACAACCCACCATGGGTCGTTGTTGCCCATCAGCAGAGCTCTCTGGGCCTCAATGCTGATGTTCCCGCTGAGGGTTGGAGCCGCCACCCTCGGGGTCATCAGATCCCTTGCCGTGAGGTCATTCAACTGAAAAACCTTGCCGATCATGGCTGCTTCATCGGCTTCGATCTGACCTTTCTGTGATCCCAGCCGAGCCAGCAGCCGGATTTCGTCCTCATTGGTTGTCAGTTCGGATTCCGTGTTGATGGCCGGAAGCAGGCGCTCCAGCAGCAGCACCAATGGAGCGAAGAGGATGCCGAGCCAGTGGAGCAAGGGAGCACTGGCAAGAGCAACCGGAAGTGCGAGTCGACTGCCTAATGCCTTTGGCAGGATTTCGCCCAGAAGGATCACCAGGATGGTGAGCCCCACTGAAAAGAGAGGCAGGGCGACGCCTCCGATGTTTCTCTGTTTGAACACCCAGGCGGAATAACCACCCAGCATCAGGCTTCCGAAGATGTTGAAGCCGTTGTTGGCGATCACCAGCGCAGAGAGGGTTCGCCCCAGCCGCTGGCGCAGCTTGGCCAGTCGGCGGGCGCCTGCCACCGGTCGCTCACGGGCGGCCAGTTCATGCACCCGGATCGGATTCACAGTCAGCAGAGCCGCTTCAATCCCTGAGCAGACTGCGGATCCCAGCAGCACCACCAGCACCAGCAGCAGTAACAGCAGCAGGTCGGGGCTCATCACCGCTCCGGACTGATTGCATCGTATCGACCATCAGCCGTTGGAAATGCCGGGCTGCCATCCTGATGGGCTGAATCTGCGCTGGCGTGATCACGTTTGAATCGAGTATCCATGCCCTACGCAGAGAAAATTTTCTCGAACAACTCGGTGCAGCGGCTGCCGTGATTCCCGCTGCGGCTCTGGTCACGCACCACGCCGATTGCGAGTGGCCCTTCCGCCAGGACAGCGATTTTTTTTACCTGACCGGTTTTGATGAACCGGATGCCGTCGCCCTGCTGCTGCCCCACCGGCCAGTCGGGGAGCGTTACATCCTGTTTGTTCAGCCCAAGGATGCGGCGGCGGAGGTGTGGACAGGTTTCCGCTGGGGAACTGAAGGTGCGATGGAACGCTACGGGGCCGACCTGGCCCACCCTCTCGACGAATTGTCTCAGAGGCTTCCTGAGTATCTTTCCGGCGCGGAGGCAATTGCGTTTCGGGTTGGTCGTCACCCAGCTGTCGAACCCCTGGTGCTGTCGGTCTGGGGCCGCCAGCTCGACAGCTATGCCCGCTCAGGCGATGCGGCGCTGGGTCTGGTGGCACCGACGCCGATCCTGCATCGCTTGCGGCTGCGCAAGGATTCCTATGAACTGACGCGGATCCGGGAAGCCTGCCGGATCTCCGCCGAAGCCCATGAGCTGGCCAGGGAGATCACCCATCCCGGCATGAATGAATCCCAGGTTCAGGCGGCGATTGAGGGCCATTTCCGCAGCAGTGGAGCCAGAGGGCCCGCCTACGGTTCGATCGTTGCCGGCGGTGACAACGCCTGCGTGCTGCACTACACCGCCAACACCGGATCCCTTGCCGATGGTGACCTGCTGTTGATCGACGCCGGCTGTTCCCTGGAGGATTACTACAACGGTGACATCACGCGAACCTTCCCAGTCAACGGCCGCTTCAGTGGGGAACAGCGGGACCTCTACAGCCTTGTGCTCGCGGCTCAGGAGGCCGCCATCAGCACGGTGCGCCCAGGCGGTACCGCAGAGGAGGTTCATGCCACTGCACTGCGGGTTCTGGTGGAGGGGCTGCTGGAGCTGAAGCTGCTGGCCGGTGAGGCGGATGGAATCATCGAACGCGGCGATTACCGCCACCTCTATATGCACCGCACAGGACACTGGCTCGGTCTGGATGTGCACGATGTGGGTGCTTACCGCTTGGGTGAACAGCCGGCTCCCCTCGAGCCCGGCATTGTGCTCACCGTGGAGCCGGGTCTTTATGTGAGTGACCGTCTGACGGTTCCGGATGGACAGCCAGCGATCGATGAACGCTGGAAGGGAATCGGAATCCGCATCGAGGATGACGTCGCTGTTTGTGATTTCAGTGATCAGAGCTGTGGTTACGACGTGCTCACAGCTGGCGCCAAGAAGAGCCTCTCAGCAATGGAGAACTAGGCAATCAGTTCCAGCAGGGAGAGGGTTGTCTCCAGCACCTGCTCGGCGCCGGCCGCTTGCAGCTGACTGCGGTAGTCCGCTCTTCGGCGCACATGGGGGGGGATCACTCCAAGGCTGATCCAGTCCCAGTCCGGACAGCGGCTTCGAGCATTCAGCACGGTGTGGATGTCTGCGACCGTATCGCCGAGGTAGGCAACGGTCCCAGGGATTTCATCCCTAGACAGTTGCTTTGCCAGTCGGATCAGACCGCTCGGGTCCGGCTTGTCCGGAGCATCCCCCATGGCGATCAGTGGTGGATCGTTCAAGCCGAGACGCCGTTTCAGTACAAAGCGGGCAGACGGTGGTTCCGCTCCGCTGACGAAACCCCAGCGGATGCCCCGGCGGGAAAGCTCAGCGAAGAAGTCGGCATCCACCAACAGGGGCTCATCCCTGATGAAGCCGGTCCATTCCTCCGGTGGCCCTTCCGGATTTCCTCCGAAGTAGAAGCCGCTGAAGACGTTGATCAGGGCCTGACGGTCCGGCAGCTCAGCTCCGAACCGGCGCAGCAGTTCAAGGCTTGCGTCCCAGTCGTTGTTCCAGGCACCTTCTCCCTTGAGCGCATCGATATCCACGGCGGTTGGAAACCAGCCGCTGTAGTGCTGCACGGTTTCCTGAACGGCTCGTCGATAACTGCCTGCCACATCTCTGATCACACCATCAATATCAAGCAGGAGAATTGTTGGTGAGATCAGAATCGGGCATTGGAGCAACTGGTAAGTTAGTTCTTTGTAGTTCTGTCTTGAGCGCTGACACCATGACGGTCACCGAAGGCGCTGCCACCCCGGACCAGGAGGTCGCGACTCCGGCCGCCGATGCGGTTGAGGGCGCGACCCAGGCAGCTGAAGCTGAATCCACTGAAGCGAAAGAGAAATCGGCTCCACCAGCTGGCGATGCCGGAGCAAGACCGGTGCTCCGCGGTGCGGCAGCAGCTCTTGCCTCCGCCACCATTGATGCCGATGGAGTGCCTTCCGGTTACACACCCAAAGCTGATGAAGGCCGCTTCCTGCTGAAGATTCTCTGGTTGCCGGACAATGTTGCCCTGGCCGTTGATCAGATCGTGGGTGGTGGCCCCAGCCCTCTCACCTCCTACTTCTTCTGGCCCCGTGAAGATGCCTGGGAGACGCTCAAAACTGAACTGGAGGGCAAGAGCTGGATCACTGACAACGAGCGGGTTGAAGTGCTGAACCAGGCCACCGAGGTGATCAACTACTGGCAGGAGGAAGGCAAAGGGAAAAGTCTTGAAGAAGCCAAGACCAAATTCCCTGATGTCACCTTCTGCGGTACCGCATGAGCTTCTGAACCTCGCCTTGATTTCAATGCCCTGCCTGATGGTGGGGCTTTTTTAATGGTTTTGATTGCCAAGAAAACGGGTCATTAAAAAAAACCGGTGGTTGATCAACCACCGGTTGCAGACTTTGGTTTTCAGCGACGGCTTTAAGAGCTCAGTCGTTGGTCTTGCTGGCCTGCACGCGGGCCCGGGCCATACTCAGCTGTTGCTTCGCCTTCACTTTCTCGGCGGAGGCCGGCTGACCCTCCATTCCAGAGACGGTTGCCGTTGCTTTCTGAAAATCAGCTTCAGCCAGGGTTCCATCGATAGAGCTGCCCAGTTCCGCATTGTTCACCAGGACAGTGACCTCGTCGGAATCCACTTCAGCAAATCCGCCCATCAGGGCGATGGAACTCCATGCTCCCTGGGCCCGGACGCGAAGGACACCAACATCAATGGCTGTCAGCAGAGAAATGTGGCCGGGCAGAATGCCGAGCTGACCGGTCGTGCTGGGCAGAATCACCTCGTCGGCGCTGCCATCGAAGACGTTCTGGTCAGGTGCCAGCACGCGGAGGGTGAGGGGCATGAACCTTGGTGCGGTAGGGAGGAAAGGGCGGCTGTGTTTGCCGTAGTTCAGGGGGAGTGATGTTCACGCTCCCCCGTGAACATCACTTGGAATCAGCTTTGATAGTTTCAGCCTTGGCCTTGGCTTCTTCGATGTTGCCAACCAGGTAGAAGGCACCTTCCGGAAGGTGATCGAGCTCACCCGAAAGGATCTGATTGAAACCGCTGATGGTTTCCTCCAGCTTCACGTACTTGCCTGACATGCCGGTGAAGATCTCGGCAACAAAGAAGGGCTGAGAGAGGAACTTTTCAACCTTGCGTGCCCTGTCGACGATCTGACGGTCGCCTTCGGACAGTTCGTCAAGACCAAGAATGGCAATGATGTCCTGCAGTTCCTTGTAGCGCTGCAGGGTGGACTGAACGGCGCGGGCCGTCTTGTAGTGGTCATCTCCCACGACAGCTGGCTGAAGCATGGTGCTGGTGGAGTCCAGGGGGTCCACTGCCGGGTAAATGCCNTTGGAAGCGAGGCCACGGTTCANCACCGTTGTGGCATCCAGGTGGGCAAAGGTGGTGGCAGGAGCNGGATCGGTGAGATCGTCCGCAGGAACATACACAGCCTGGATGGATGTGATNGAACCTTCAACCGTTGAGGCGACNCGTTCCTGAAGAGCNCCNACATCGGTTCCNAGGGTCGGCTGATATCCCACAGCTGAGGGCATGCGACCCAGCAGCGCCGAGACCTCTGAGCCCGCTTGCACGAAGCGGAAGATATTGTCCACGAACAGCAGCACGTCCTGCTTGTTCACGTCGCGGAAATGCTCAGCCATTGTGAGAGCTGAAAGTCCCACACGCATGCGCGCACCGGGAGGCTCATTCATCTGGCCGTAGCAGAGAGCCACTTTCGATTTGGAGAGGTCATCGGCATTGATCACGCCGGACTCCTTGAATTCCTCGTAGAGGTCGTTGCCTTCACGGGTGCGCTCGCCCACTCCACCGAAGACGGAGACGCCGCCGTGTTCCTTGGCGATGTTGTTGATCAGTTCCTGGATGAGGACGGTCTTGCCGACTCCGGCTCCTCCGAACAGTCCAACCTTGCCACCCTGGCGGTAGGGAGCAAGCAGATCGATCACCTTGATCCCGGTCTCAAAAACCTTCGGCTTTGTCTCCAGCTCGGTGATGTTGGGAGCACCACGGTGAATGGGGGCTGTCGTGGTCGTGTTGACAGGACCCTGTTCATCAACGGGCTCACCGAGGACGTTGAAGATGCGTCCAAGGGTGGCTTCGCCGACGGGCACGGAAATGGGAGCACCCGTATCAAGGGCCTCCATTCCCCGGACCAGTCCATCGGTACCGCTCATGGCGACAGCGCGGACACGGTGGTCACCCAGCAGCTGCTGCACTTCGGCAGTCAGAGCCACGGTCTGACCGCCAGAATTTTTCCCTTCGATACGAAGGGCGTTGTAAATCTTGGGCAGTTTCCCGGCAGGGAATTCCACGTCCAGAACCGGGCCGATCACCTGGCGGATCACGCCTTTGGTGCCGGCGGATGCAGGAGCAGAAGCAACCATAAGAAGGAGAGATGCGGGAAAAGGCGCGCTGCGCGCTCAGGCCCCTTTCAGAGCGGCGCAACCTTACCACCGCTGGCGCTTGCTGAACCCTGTTCGGACAACCGCACAAAAAAGCGCTGGTGAGGAGAAGGGGTAAATGAATACGTTGGCACTCGTAGGTCTTGAGTGCCAGCTCGAGACGAACCGGTGCTACGGCGCCTTACCCCTGCTTCTGCATTTCTCATGGCAGCTGTTTCTCTCAGCGTCTCAACCGTTAAACCCCTGAGCGACCGTGTGTTCGTCAAGGTCTCCGAATCCGAGGAGAAGACTGCCGGCGGCATTCTTCTGCCGGACACCGCCAAGGAAAAGCCCCAGGTGGGCGAAGTGGTTCAGATTGGCCCCGGCAAGCGCAACGATGACGGCAGCCGACAGGCTCCTGAGGTCGGTGTTGGAGACAAGGTTCTCTACAGCAAATACGCCGGAACCGACATCAAGCTCGGCAGCGACGAATATGTGCTGCTCACCGAAAAAGACATCCTGGCGATCGTCAACTGACGACGAGCCCGGGATCAAGCATTTCTGAACACGTCCTCCTACCTAAGACACGCCATCCATGGCCAAGCGCATTATTTACAACGAGAACGCCCGACGCGCTCTCGAAAAGGGAATTGACATTCTTGCCGAATCTGTGGCCGTCACCCTTGGGCCCAAGGGTCGCAATGTGGTGCTCGAAAAAAAATTCGGTGCCCCTCAGATCATCAATGACGGTGTCACCATCGCCAAGGAGATCGAACTTGAGGATCACATTGAAAATACCGGCGTTGCTCTGATCCGTCAGGCCGCATCAAAGACCAACGATGCCGCCGGTGACGGCACCACCACGGCAACGGTTCTCGCTCATGCCATGGTCAAGGCGGGCCTGCGCAACGTCGCAGCCGGAGCCAATGCCATCACCCTCAAGAAGGGAATTGATAAGGCCTCTGATTTCCTGGTTGGCAAGATCAAGGATCAGGCCAAGCCCATTGCCGACAGCAATGCCATTGCTCAGGTGGGCACCATTTCCGCCGGAAATGATGATGAAGTCGGCAAGATGATTGCTGACGCCATGGACAAGGTCGGCAAGGAAGGTGTCATTTCCCTCGAAGAGGGAAAATCCATGGAGACCGAACTCGAGGTCACCGAGGGAATGCGTTTCGACAAGGGTTACATCTCCCCTTACTTCGCAACCGACACAGAGCGGATGGAAGCTGTCCTGGATGAGCCCTACATCCTCCTGACTGACAAGAAGATTGGACTGGTTCAGGACCTTGTTCCTGTGCTCGAGCAGATCGCCCGCACCGGCAAGCCCCTTCTGATCATTGCCGAAGATATCGAGAAAGAAGCGCTGGCCACTCTCGTGGTCAACCGCCTGCGTGGAGTTCTGAACGTCGCGGCTGTCAAAGCTCCTGGTTTCGGAGACCGTCGCAAGGCCATGCTCGAGGACATGGCTGTGCTCACAAATGGTCAGCTGATCACAGAAGATGCCGGCCTGAAGCTGGAGAACGCCAAGCTCGAGATGCTGGGCACCTCCCGTCGAGTAACGATCAACAAGGACACCACAACGATTGTTGCCGAAGGCAATGAGGCGGCAGTCGGTGCCCGTTGCGAGCAGATCAAGAAGCAGATGGACGAGACCGATTCCACCTACGACAAGGAGAAGCTGCAGGAGCGCCTGGCCAAGCTGGCCGGTGGCGTTGCTGTCGTGAAGGTGGGTGCTGCCACTGAGACCGAGATGAAGGACAAGAAGCTTCGTCTCGAAGACGCCATCAACGCCACCAAGGCGGCTGTTGAGGAGGGAATCGTCCCTGGCGGTGGAACAACCCTGGCGCACCTGGCACCGTCCTTAGAGGAATGGGCCAATAGCAGCCTGTCCGGTGAGGAACTGATCGGTGCCAACATCGTGGCTGCGGCCCTCACCGCACCTCTGATGCGTATCGCGGAAAATGCCGGTGCCAATGGCGCTGTCGTTGCCGAAAACGTCAAGTCTCGGTCCATCAACGAGGGATACAACGCCGCCAGCGGCGACTACGTCGACATGCTGGGTGCCGGCATCGTTGATCCGGCCAAAGTGACCCGCTCAGGTCTGCAGAACGCTGCGTCTATCGCCGGCATGGTGCTGACCACTGAGTGCATCGTTGCTGATCTGCCGGAGAAGAAGGACGCAGCTCCTGCTGGCGGCGGTATGGGCGGTGGCGACTTCGACTACTGATGAAAGCTCGGGGAGGCACTGCCCTCCCCAAAGCATCGANTTACATCAGCTCAAAAGAATTGGGGCACTTCGGTGCCCCTTTTTNATTGCCGGTATCTCCTGGAACAGTTTGGATTTGACCTANGACGAGTCGATTAGCGGAGTTCACTCTCAACGAACCTTCGCTAGNGGAGTGTTTGCATNTTTTCATTTCGGCTCAACCCTCAACCCTCAACCCTCAACCCGACTCTTGAGGATGATCGGAAGGAAGGTCTGAAAGTGGCTCAGGATCTCAGCCGCAAGGAACGGGAGTTTCACCAGGTGGAACAGGGACTGG
The DNA here is from genome assembly GCA_002684175.1 of Synechococcus sp. CPC35. Lineage (GTDB taxonomy): Bacteria > Cyanobacteriota > Cyanobacteriia > PCC-6307 > Cyanobiaceae > Parasynechococcus. The sequence continues at coordinate 1,756 of NYUU01000083.1, read as the reverse complement.
TTCTTTCAGCCTTTCTATCGAATGATCTCGAACGGAAAGAAAATCTCGACGACTCCAGAAGTGACCAGCTAATTTATTGATCAATAGGAGAATAAACCATGTCTTTAATTACGTTTGATTTTGAGTTCGAAAGCCACTTCAAAGATATCGGCATCAACATCGATGCAGGCTTCAATGTCGCTTCCGATGAATCTACCTGGTTTTATTCGGATGGGCGGGGATCAGCACGACTGGATCCCACACACGACTTTGCAAGTTTTAACTACGTCGATGGATCACATCGCTTTTCAGCGCAAGACAAATTGATCGATGCCGGCGAACTTGTTTTGCACACCAACAAGGATCACTCCGTCTCACTGATCTCATTCGTTGGCAGCCATAGCCGAGCCCATGGCGACGGAAGTGACGGAGTCATCGTCGAATACAGAGAGGTTAAAGAAGCGAAAAGCGCACCAACCAATCCTGCTCTGGCTTATTTTGATTGCCCCCATGGGAGTCCAAGAACTGGAACATGTTGGGGCGACTCCATTTATCAGGAATTCACGTTTCCCGTTCAAATCGATGGCACTTACATCGAAACGCGGCAAGAGGCCTACGACTACGTTCAAGAAGCGGAAACAGGAGATAAACAACGGTCCCGATATGAACTGATCAAACAAACGACCGATTCCTATTTCGAAGACTATCAAGAGCCCAAAGAAACTGAACCAAACGATGAGTTACCGAATGACAGTATGCCTTCGGGTAGTCCTCAGCCCGATTCACCCCCACCGACGAACCCCCATTATCTAGCCCCAGACGTCCTTGATCTGCTGGGCATCCAGCCGAGCGATATTCCAGATAGCAGAAACAAAGGAGGCATTAATATTAATATCGTTAATAACAATAATTATGGTGATGGAACAATCACGACGGGAGATATCAACCAAGGCAACACTTACAATGTTTTCAATATTGCTTCCATCAATATCGATATGTCAGGGTTGATTTATGATCTTAACAAGGGCTCAGATCGTATAACAGGAACAACAGATAACGACGTTCTGGCTGTTGGTCCAGGAAAAGACAAAATCAAGGGTGGAGATGGAGCTGACCAATTTGTCTTTTCAATCAAAGAAAGTAACAATAAAAAATCCATCGACCGCATCCTGGATTTTGACTCCGATGAAGGAGATATGATTGTTCTGGACGATGAGCGACTCATCGGGCTCGATAAAAATTCTGAATTTGCTGTGGCTGCAAATAATAACATCGTGAAAGAACTTTCACGGGAAGATGCTGATATTATTTATCTCCAGAGCAAGGGTAAGTTAATTTACGATAGCAATGATGACAAAAAGGGGTTTGGCAAGCAGGGGGGCGTATTCGCAGTCATGAAGGGAAAGCCAGAGATCATAGAAGACAGCATTCAAATTCTTAAAGGATCTGCTGACTCAGCAGCCGACGTGATTGCAGAGATTGAAAATGATATTAAGCCCAGCATCATCAGCGACGGAGATATCATCGCTGCTAACAGTCTTTGATTGCACGAAATGTAATTTTCAGGAAGTAAAGCAATTTAATCTAAATCATTATCGCTTGATTGATTAGCAATGACTTTAGCATTCTTGGGTTGCATCAAGTTGAGTCTCGCGAATTGATCGGGATAGGAATATCTTTGAGGCAATGCATTGTGGTTGCCAGCTTGCGATGTCATTTTTTAAATGTTTTATGATCTGCAGTACAACATCCACAACCATTCTGCATTGTCCTTCCT
>NYUU01000082.1 GCA_002684175.1 Synechococcus sp. CPC35 | reverse complement strand
TCTGGGACCGTAGTTCAACTGGTTAGAGCACCGCCCTGTCACGGCGGAAGTTGCGGGTTCGAATCCCGTCGGTCCCGTTTTCACCACCCGAAACCGCATGGTGCGCGTTCGTCTGGCCCCCAGTCCCACGGGCACGCTTCACCTCGGCACGGCCAGGACTGCCGTGTTCAACTGGCTCTTTGCCCGGCATCACAAGGGCAGCTTCCTGTTGCGGNTTGAAGACACCGACAGGGAACGNTCGAAACCGGAATTCACNCAGAACATTCTTGAAGGCCTGCAATGGCTTGGGATCGACTGGGATGAAGAGCCCGTCATCCAGAGCGAACGGTTGGAGCAGCATCGTGCAGCCATTTCCAGCCTGCTCGACAAGGGTCTGGCCTATCGCTGCTANGCCAGCGAAGAGGAGCTGGAAGCGATGCGTGACGCCCAGAAGTCCGCCAACCAGGCTCCCCGGTATGACAACCGCCACAGAAACCTGACAGCGGAACAGGAAAGAGGATTCCANGNGGAAGGCCGNGAAGCGGTCNTCCGNTTCCGGATCGACGANGNNGCAGAGATCNCNTGGAANGANCTCGTTCGCGGACCAATGCNCTGGCGGGGCNCNGATCTGGGNGGAGACATGGTGGTGGCTCGTCGCGCTCCCGCCGATCAGATCGGAGANCCCCTCTACAACCTNGTNGTNGTGGTNGATGACGCNGCCATGGCCATCACCCATGTGATCCGTGGCGAAGACCACATTGCCAACACTGCAAAACAGCTGCTGCTTTANCAGGCACTCNACCTNTCAGAGCCTGCCTTTGCCCANACCCCTCTGATCCTGAACGCCGAAGGCCGCAAACTCTCCAAGCGTGACGGGGTGACCTCNATCAGTGACTTCCGCGCCCTGGGATACACCTCGGAGGCGATTGCCAATTACATGAGTCTGNTGGGATGGTCGGTNCCGGANGGCATGGCGGAACGCTTCACCCTNTCCGAAGCCGCTGCTGTGTTCAGCTTCGATCGNGTCAACAANGCCGGCGCCCGNTTTGACTGGGACAAGCTGAACTGGCTNAATGCCCAGGTGCTGCATGGCTGGACATCCGANCNNATCCTGGAGGCACTTGCCCCCCTCTGGAAAGAGCAGGGATGGGTTCTGCCNGACGACNAAANCTGGAACCTGAGTCTGTGTGAACTTCTCGGTCCATCTCTGACCCTGCTTCAGGANGGGGTGGAACAGGCCAGNCCGTTCTTCCATCTGTCCCGATCTTGAAGAGGACGGCAGACGACAGCTGGAGGTNGAGGGAGCACGTCCTGCCCTGGCACACCTGAGCCAGGCGCTGGNANNCGAACCCTGGGATGGATTGGACACCGCCCATGCGCAGCAACTCCTGANCGCTGCGGCCAAAAANGCNGANGTGAAAAAGGGTGTGATNATGAAATCGCTGCGTGCNGCCCTGCTCGGGNGNCTGCAGGGTCCCGATCTGATCACCACNTGGTCCTTACTGGCCAGAATCGGGGAGGACCGCTCCAGGCTCAAGCGTTGCATCCTCTGATCGGTCCGCTGNACCGTNCTGGTCNATCAGNCCNAGGGCNCNNGCCAGNGGTTGNGCCGTCANGCCNTGTAACCCAACCGTCATCAGAATGGTCAGGAACACCAGGCCCTGCAANCGGCCTGCGCCAAGGAAACCNGCCTGCTCNAGACGGATCGAGAACAGCGAGGCNACCGAGGCCGTCACGATGCCNCGCGGAGCCAGCCANCCGAGAAACAGACGTTGGGANGTATCCAGCGGCAGACCGATGGTGGCGACNCCCACNGCCAGCGGACGAACNACCAGCATCAGCGANAGCACGCAGAGAATCCCTCCCCATCCGAGCGGGCTGAGCTCCGCCCAGGAGACNTCAGCCGCCAGAAGCGGAAACAGCATCGTGATCGCNANTTGCGCCAGTTCCTGAATCAGACCATCCAGTTCCTCTGTCAGAACCCCGGGTCGACGTCCCACAACGATGCCNGCNGTGACCGAGGCNGGCAGAGCNGACTCAGGTAAAACCCANTCACTNACGCCGTACATCAGAAACANNAGNCCGAGACAGAGCTGGAGCGGCAGACCTGAGGACTGTTCGGGNTTGAGGCGGCGGAGNANTTCCGAGAGCAGCCAACCGACCGCTGCTCCGATCATCACCCCACCACCGAGGCGGAACAGCAANCCCAGCACAAGCTCTCGCCAGCCATGCAGGTTGCCCAGCAAAAGCTCCAGAAGCAGCAGAGCCAGAACCGCTCCCACCGGCTCGAGCACCAGCCCNTCGGCCTCCAGAACATCACCAAGNGGTTCTGCAAGGCGGATCTGCCGNACCAGAGGGGTGACCACAGTCGGTCCCGTNGCCAGCACGATCGCGCTGTANACAGCCGCAACCGACCAGTTGAGNCCNGCCAGCCAGTGAGCGGCCATCAGCCCNGCTCCCAGGGAGATCAGCAGCCGCAGCACAGCGATCCGCTGGACGGTGGCCTTGATCGTGTTGCCNGGCAATCGAAGGTTGAGACCACCGTCAAAGAGCACAAGGCTCACCAGCAGACCCACAACNGTTCCCAGNCCTGGGCCGAGATCNAGNGGCTCCACCAGTCCGAGACCTGANCGNCCGATCAACAGNCCGGACAGCAACAACAACACCACTCCCGGCAAACCGGAAACAGCTGCAAGAAGCCTGGCGCCGGCACCGGCGAAAACGGTGACGCCCCAGAGCAGACCTAACCGCTCAGGCGTCATCGACGGAGGAGAACTGTGGCTCCACGCGCAGGCCGATCACCGCCTGAGGACGAACCACCAGATATTCACCGTCAAGATCNCTGATGGGCACATTGACGAATCCACCCTGNCTCTCGGCATTCACGATGCCCTGATACCACTCCTGAAACATNTCCAGCTTCGGGAAGAAGACCCGTTCGGTCTGACCGCCCACCAGATGGAGATGCACGGCGTAGCGACGTGGGATGCGTGGCATCAGCGCGACCCGTGGGTCATGANATCCCTTCAGGATGACGGATCAACCCGGTNCNTGCCCATTGAAACGGTCTTCGANACGATTGNCTGTGGGCATAAAGGGGNTGCCGGGGNTGTCCGGAGCGGGTCAGGCCAAGGGTGAAGGGATCCNCTGAATGCGGAGCAGTCCTNCNACGCAGAGGCAGAACGGCTGCGAGACGGGACTGCACNACAAGGNTTCGCTGGCCATGATCGCCGTTGGCGCCCCAACCGNACCAGAGGTCGATCCTGGGGTCCTGGGACCAGGCAATGAACCACNGCTGCAGGGTGATGTCGNTCTCCGNGCCGATGGGATCACGAACCCGCTTCAGGGCTGCAGGTGAGGGGGAGACTCTGCCGAAGAGATTCAGAACCACCAGTTCGCTGTACCCCCAGAGCCGGGCAAATCCGATCAGCCGTCTCAGTGTTGGGTCATCACGACCTGCATCTGCCCTGGAGGGGTTCAGACCAAGAAAAAGGAGGCACTCGCTGCCGACTCTCCAGCGTCGTCTCAGCCACCAGCGGTANAGACCATCAGAACTGAATTCCGCATCAGACGCCGANGAGACGACGGCAGGATTCGAGGATGCGACCGCTTGCCTTGCCATCACCGAAGGGATTGACGGCACGGGACATNGCTTCGTAGGCATCGGGNTCGGAAAGCAGACGCGAGGCTTCCNCCAGGATCACNCCGGGGTCGGTNCCAACCAGNCTGGCCGTGCCTGCATCCACAGCTTCNGGACGTTCCGTCGTGCGGCGCAGCACNAGAACAGGTTTNCCCAGNGCTGGTGCTTCCTCCTGCAANCCCCCCGAATCCGTCAGCAGCAANGTGCATCCCTTCATCGCTGTCACCAGACGGTCGTAATCCAACGGCTCNGTCAGCACCACCCGAGGATGNNCNCCCAANANCTGCTGCAACGGTTCTCGCACCGTGGGATTGCGNTGCAGCGGCAGCAGAAGGGCCGTGTCGGGATGTCGATCCAGAATCTGGAGCATTCCCGAAGCGATGTCCTGAAGACGATCGCCCCAGTTCTCNCTGCGATGCACCGTGGCGAGAATCACCCGCTGGGTNCTCCAGTCCANNTTGTCGAAACCGATCTCCGGAGCCGACTCCGCCATNAGGAGCAAGGCGTCAATCACGGTGTTGCCCGTCACGGAGATCTCACCCACCACACCCGATGCCTTGAGGTTGGCCTCCGCTTTCACCGTNGGAGCNAAATGNAGGGTGGCGATCTGAGACAGCAACCTGCGGTTCGCCTCCTCCGGGAAAGGATCCAGAAGGTTGTCGGTGCGCAGGCCNGCCTCAACGTGTCCAACCGGTATCTGCTCATAGAAGGCAGCCAGTCCAGCGGCGAANGCCGTGGTGGTGTCCCCCTGCACCAGCACCATCCCGGGCGGGTAAGCCTGAAAGTCCTCGCGAAGGCCCTGCAGCGCAGCACAGGTGACATGGGTGAGCGTCTGGCGGGGGGNCATCAGATTCAGGTCCTGATCGGCCTTCAGTCCGAACAGATCCATCACCTGCGTCACCATTTCCCTGTGCTGTCCTGTGAGCACAACCCTTGTGTTCAAGGNGTCNCAGGCCTGGAAGGTCCGGATCACCGGAGCCAGCTTGATCGCCTCCGGGCGTGTTCCCAGAACGATCGTGACGCGGGGCTGATCAGCCATGACATCCGTTCGGACAGGCGGATCCTACGGGTGTCGACCCGGAGATCCNCNGAGNAAAAACTTGCCACCTGCAGTCAGTGGAACGATCCTGGGGAGAGGTTCCTGAGAATCGTCTTGGCTCAGCCGGTGTTCCCCCCAAGCTTCCCTCCGCGGACTGTCTCCGCTCCAGCCNGGCCAGNGATCNNCCANTCGNCTNCTGNAGAGAACNCNGCNGCAACAGGCTCACCGAGTCTCGAGTCGATNGTNAAGATCGCCCACGAGCAGGGCCATTCCGATGTTCANCTGGGTGTGAACGAAATTCCCCGCTTTCGTGCCCGCGGNGAGATGCAGACCACNGACTGGCCNGTGACCGATCAACAGGTCTTNCAGCGCTGGCTTGGNGAGATCCTGTCGCCGCAGCAGATCGATGCCTTCTTCCGNGANAAGGAGTTCGANGGATCCCATGCCTTCTCCTTNGTNCGNATANGGATCAACCTTCTCGATTCCCTGAGGGGACCNGCCATGGTTCTGCGTCTGATTCCCCAGACGATTCTCACCATGGAACAGCTGAAGCTCCCNGCCGTGCTTCAGCAGATGGCGGCACGTCCCAAGGGGTTGGTTCTGGTGACCGGCCCCACCGGTTCGGGCAAGAGCACCACCCTCGCGGCGATGATCGACTGGATCAACAGCAACGAAACACGCCACATCCTCACCATTGAGGACCCGGTCGAATTCGTGCATGAAAGCCGCAAATCACTGATCCGACACAGAGAGGTGGGTCTGCATACGCTGGCCTTTCACAATGCTTTGAGGGCGGCTCTGCGGGAAGACCCTGATGTGATTCTCGTCGGAGAGATCCGCGACAGAGAAACGCTCTCCACTGCGATGGAGGCGGCACAGACCGGCCACCTGGTGTTTGGAACNCTGCACACCAACTCCGCCGTGAAGACCGTTGAACGTGTGCTGGGGATGTACCCACCGGATGAACAGGTGAGCGTCTGCCGTTCATTGTCGGAATCNCTTCTCGGTGTGATCTCCCAGGGGTTGATCCGAACCACNGATGGCAAAAGNGCTGCNTTNCACGACATCCTCATCAACACGGAGGCCTGCAAGGACTACATCCAGCGCGGTGCNCTCGATGAAGTTGAAGAGATCATGGAACGGAGTGGTTTNGATGGCATGGTCACNACGAATCAGTCGCTGCTGGAACTGGTNCAGGATGGCCGGGTGGAGGCAGACANTGCAGTGGCNGTCAGCCTGAAGCCGAACGAGCTGGCACAGGCCCTGCGCGGTCGAAGCTGATNNNCCTCTGGACGTCAGNGGTTNATCAGCGAGCTCAGCAGCACAACNGAAATACCGGCTGAAATTCCAATCATCGCCAGACGGCCATTCCAGATCTCAGCCTGGGGAGTGAAGCCCCGTTTCCAGGCATTCAATTCCTCTGAAGCCACNGGCTCACGAACCTGGGATCCAACATTCGNTTCAGCCTGATAAGCCACGACNANNNCCAANTTNCCGGNTGAGCCTATTGGAAGTTTTCANAAAGGCGGTGACGGTCCGTACANAGCTTCCACCTGNTCCAGNGGCCAGCGGGNCGCNACTCCGGTCTGCAGCGAGGTGACCGTNTCCCGAGCATTCAGGCGCCGCAGCGCCGCNGCACCAATCATGGCGGCGTTNTCGGTGCAGTAGGCCAGAGGAGCGATGGAGACGNCGANGGAGCGNCGCTCCGCCTGNAGAGCCATCTGCAGGCGGAGCCTNTGATTGGCCGCCACACCNCCGACCATGACGAGGTGAGAAAGGCCCCGNTCCTTTGCNCAGCGNAGGCTGCGCTCCACGAGAACGTCCGTCACCACCCNTTCAAAACTCGCTGCCAGGTCAGCGANCGGCAGGCTGNTGTGCTGCTCCTTCAGGGCTTCCACCGTGCGCAGCATTGCCGTCTTCAATCCACTGAAGGAGAAGTCGTAGGGATGAAATCCNCCACCAGGCANAGAGATNCGTCCCTTGGGAAGACTGAACCTGTCGGGATCACCAGCAACTGCTGCCGCCTGNATGGCGGGACCACCCGGGTANCCCAGNCCCAGNAGNCGCGCGACCTTATCGAAGGCTTCACCGGCGGCATCGTCATGGCTGCGGCCCACACGCTCCATGGCCCCATCCGCATCGACATGGATCAGTTCGGTGTGTCCGCCGCTGACCANCAACACNAGGTAAGGCGGTTCCGGNGCCTGATCACCNAGTTCNACCGACGCAAGGTGTCCCTCAAGGTGNTGGACACCGAGGAACGGCAGCNGNTGCAGCGCAGCCAGGGTCCTNCCGGTNACCGATGCCACCATCAGAGCTCCCGCCAGACCTGGNGCCACGGTCGCCGCAACGGCATCCAGCTCAGCAATCCCGAGTCCGGCTTCGGCCAGAGCCCGCTCGATCAGAAAAGGGAGAGCTTCGACATGCCGCCGGGATGCGATCTCCGGCACAACACCTCCCCAGCGAGCATGCTCCTCNACCTGGGAGGCAATGTGAGAAGCNAGAATTTCTGTTCTNCGTCCGTCNGAGGAGCGACGCAGAACAGCTGCAGCAGACTCGTCACAACTTGTTTCGAGGGCCAGGACGGATGCCATCGCCAACANGGCCCTCGACTAATTTCATTCAGTGACATCTTGCCCTTTTTTGGGCAGCAAAAAACACAGGTACCCGTCCAATGAGTCGTTTTTTCGCCGTTGTGATGTCGGCCCTATTGGTCTTTGGATTCACCCCAGTCGCCAAGGCTGATGTTGCCGGACTCACCCCTTGTGCTGAAAGCGCCCGCTTCCAGCAACGTGCCGCTGCTGCCACCACCCCCCAGGCCCAGGCACGTTTCAAGATGTACAGCAAGGCATCCTGTGGAGCGGATGGCCTGCCTCACCTCGTTGCTGACGGTCGGTGGGGCCATGCAGGTGATTTCATGATCCCAGGCATCATGTTTCTCTATATCGCCGGTTGCATCGGCTGGGCTGGCCGTGAATATCTACAGGCCACCCGTGGCAAGGATGCAGCCATGAAAGAGATTCAGATTGATATCGGGCTTGCCATCAAAAGCTTCATGAAAGCGTCAACATGGCCAGTTGCAGCTTTCAGAGAACTGCAAACAGGTAAACTCGTCGTGCCAGACGAAAAAGTGACTATTTCACCCCGGTAATCCTTACTTCAATCGTTTTTAAATTCACCCCATGAAAAAATTTCTCTCTACAGCTCCCGTTGTTGCTGCTCTTTTTTTCACAATGACTGCCGGGATTTTGATTGAGTGGAATCGGTTCTTCCCTGATCTTCTTTTCCATCCAATGTGAATTATCTCGATCCCATTTGTTCATAAGGAACCTTCGGGTTCCTTTTTTATTGCCAAAAACCAACAAGCTGGCTAGCAATTAAATTCATTTCGCTTCCATTATGAAGCCCTCGCTATACCAAGCAACTCCGAAGCTGATCGCAGGATTCCTTTCATTGGCTTCGATCTCACTGAGCACCCTGAGCTGCCTGCCAAGTGATGCGAGCACAAAAGTACAGATTTTCAACACCCAGCTAACGACTGACGGGGTTAAAGCCGCCCAGGAAGGGTGGTGCGATGCACTTTTGACGATCAGCGACTCTTACCAGCGAGGAGGTTATCGAGCGGCAAAAGCCAAGGCATCAGCGATTATCGATGCCGCTTACGCATACCAATACGGCCCCGTCGCCTTCAAGCCGACGTATGCCGTGGGAGAGACGACTTTTCGCAACACACGCGAAGGTGCACTGGCCTATTTCGTGGGTCCAGATACCGATGTGAAGCAATTCGGCCCCAACCAAGGCTTTGCGACCTACAGGCACTGGAAAACCTGCTCCATTTCCAATGACACCATTCAGCTGCTGGGCAACACCGCTAACTCAATGGGAACTGTGACGTTGACCGATTCCAATGGAGTTAAGGGGTCTGTTGAGAAAACCTGGACGTTTTGGCAACCAAAACAGGGAGTGATTCGAATCATCATGCATCACTCATCGGCACCCTTTGATGCACGCTGAGTTCAGCCCAGCTCCATCAGCGTCTCGACCTGCTGCAGGGCTGATTCGAGATCGTCGTTGATCACGACAGCATCGAATTCGCCCTGGGCCTTGAGCTCCACCCGGGCGCGCAGCAACCGGCGCTGAATTGCCTCTTCGGGATCGGTGCCGCGTCCGCGAATCCGCCGCTCCAGTTCCTCGAAGCTGGGGGGAGCCAGAAAAATTTGAAATCCTTCAGGGAAACTGCTGCGCACCTGACGGGCACCCTCCAGTTCAATTTCCAGGAGCACAGGCCGCCCCTCCGCCATCCGCTGCTCAACGGGGAGACGCGGTGTGCCGTAACGGTTTCCTGCGAATTCCGCCCACTCCAGAAACCCTCCTTCAGCCACCAGAGCTTCAAACCGATCACGGCTTTGGAAGAAGTAATTGATCCCGTCCTGCTCTCCCTGGCGGGGAGAACGTGTCGTGGCGGATACGGACAACCAGATGCTCGAATGGCGCTCGAGCAATTGGTTCACCAACGTTCCCTTGCCAACACCGCTGGGACCGGTGATCAAGGTGAGCTTGCCGCGGCCTGCCATCGCCGGATCTGCATGGGTCAGCAGAGTAGGAAGCTCCTCCGCCCCATCCGGTGCTCCCGGTGACCGTCCCAACCAGCCTCCAGCAAATGGACCTCACCACCCTTCGAGCGGTGCTCTGGGACCTGCGTCAAAGAATCGTGCCAAGCCGGTTCGAGAAAGCCCAGCAGCCTGACCCAGGCACGATCCAACTGGGCTTTCGCAGCCTGAAAGGGATGATCTGGCTTGAACTCAGCTGGCAGGCCGATGCTCCCCGCCTTGTGGAAGTCCAGGCTCCGCCGCGCAGCGGCAGCGGCAGCACCCTTGCCCAGCAGTTGCAACACAGCCTCCGGCAGCTCGCTCTGGTGAAGCTGCACCAGGCCGGATTCGAACGGGTGGTGGAGTTTCATCTGGCTCAACGACCGGGCGAACCGGTCCAACGCGTACTGGTTCTGGAGCTCATGGGGCGTCACAGCAACATGATCCTCCTGGACGAACATCGCCGCGTTATCGCCCTGGGCAGACAGGTCAGAGACCATCAATCCCGAGTGCGACCAATCTCAACCGGAGATCTCTACACCCCACCACCACCACTGCAGGGCCTGGCTCCCGATCGGACTGAAGCCTTCGAACGCTGGAGATCCCGACTCAGCCTGGTGCCGATCCCATTGGGCAAGGCCCTTCAGCAGAGCTATCAGGGAATCAGTCCAGCGTTGGCCGAACAACTCGCTGGAGACTTGCGACACAGGTCCGTTGAAACCCTTGGCCCTGAAGAATGGAGCAGACTTTTCCTGAGCTGGTGTCTCTGGCTGGACCAGCTCCACCATGAACAGTTCGCCCTCGTCATGGAAAGCGATGGGCGTTACCGGGTCTGGGGAGCAACGGCATCGGATTCCGGAGATTCTTCCAGCAAAACCCTGGCGATGAGCCTGGGAGCTCTGCATCAGCAACGACTGGAGCAAAAAACCCTGGCGCGGCTCAGCGATGAGTTGCAGCAACGCCTGGAGCGCTGGCGAAACAAGGAACAGGCGGCCCTTGATGACCAGCAAAATCGCCTTAGAGCCACAGAGGGGCATGAAACTCTTCAGTCCCAGGCAGATGCACTGCTCTGTCTTCGCAATCCCAGCCGAGACGAAGTGGATGAAGCCCAGAAGCTGTATCGCCGGGCCCGAAAGCTGCGTCGATCACGCCCGATCC
>NYUU01000081.1 GCA_002684175.1 Synechococcus sp. CPC35 | reverse complement strand
CGAAAGCCCGGGCCAGGGTGGTCTTGCCACAACCAACGGCTCCAACGACCGCCACCAGCTCTCCAGGTTCAATCGTGAACGTCAGCCCCCTGAGAGTGTCACGCTCTGCTCCTTCGTATCTCACCCTCAGATTTCGCGCCTGCAGTCGTCCACCGAGTTTTTGTTCGGCCTGGCTTGAGTGGATGGCCGTCGGGCTGTTCTGAATCGTGGGTTCTCTCCTCAACAGTTCCTCGACCCGTTCAAGACTCACCTGCCCGGTTTGAAAAGTGTTCAAGGTGAAACCCAGCAGAGCAGTGGGAAAAACCAATTGTTCGACGAACAGAATCAGTGCGACTAATCCACCGACAGTCAGACTCCCGGATTCAAGTTTTCCGCTGCCGATAGCCAGGATCAACAGCAGAGAGATGGAGGAGATTCCCTCAAGCAGTGGAAAAAGAGTGCTGCGGGTGCGGGCCAGGTTGATCGCGCTGTCCCGATAACGGCGATTGCGCGATGCAAACTCCTCCTGTTCGGAACTCTCCTGGCCATAGATCTTGATGGCACCGATTCCTGAGAGATCCTCCTGAATCAGATTGCTGAGAGAGGACAATTCCTCCTGTTGAGAGCGTTGCTGACGCATCATGCGCCCACCGAACAGGCGCACGGTGCCAAGCATCAATGGATAGAGACTCACCGCTGCAATGGTCAGCCCCGGATCGATGGACACCATCGCCGGCAGGGTGATCGCGTAAGCAAGCAGGGTGTTGGTGAGGCTCAGAATCGCGAAGCCAAGCAGCCGACGGATGTTCTCCACATCACTCGTGGCACGGCTGATCACCTCACCGCTGCCGGTGGTCTGCACCCAGGTGGGCTCCTGGCGAAGCATGTGCTCGAACAGGCGCTGGCGCAGGTCGACTTCCACCTGTCGACCGACGCCGAACACCAATTGACGCGAAACCAGACGGAAGAATCCCATCGTGGTGGCCACCAGAACGATCCAGCCGGCCTGTTGGAGTACATCCGTGTAACTGAATCCCTCCTGGAGTTCATCGACAACATTCCTTACCTCCAGGGGAATGCGCACCCGCAGGATGTTGACCACCATCAGAGCAACTGCTCCAGCGATCAGAGTCCGACGATGGGGCCGCAGATAGCGGCTGACCAGATCGAGACGGAATGCGGCCATTCGTGGTCGTGATCCCGGTTGGCAGATCAACCTAGGAAGCGATGAGCTGGCTCGATGAGCTGGGAGCTGAGGCTTGCGTTTGTGCCAGGTAGCAGAACCTGCTGCGCAACCCTGGCAAGGACCCTCTGATTCGGGTGATAGTGGAGTTGTCCCCATCACCCGGCCCGGCGTGCCATGCACCCGGGTTTTTTTCTGCCCAAAGCCGTTGCCATGGCCTCTGCATCGCCGTCCTGGTCCACCCTTCTGGAACAACTTCTGCTTGGACAGAACCTCTCCCCACCGGAAGCATCCGCATTGATGCAGGCCTGGCTCACTGAAGAGCTGAGTCCTGTGCAGACAGGAGCATTCCTCGCCGCTCTCCGCGCCAAAGGCCTGGTGGCGGAGGAACTGGCAGCCATGGCTGCTGTTCTGCGGGATGCCTGTCCTCTGCCTTGTCCGCGTCCTGCTCTGGCCATGGTGGACACGTGCGGCACCGGTGGTGATGGTGCAGACACCTTCAACATCTCCACCGCCGTCGCCTTCACTGCGGCGTCCTGCGGCGTGATGGTGGCCAAGCACGGCAACCGCAGCGCCAGTGGCAAGGTCGGCTCCGCTGATGTGCTGGAAGGTCTCGGTCTCAACCTCAAGGCGTCGCTGTCGACCGTTGTGGAAGCTCTCCCAAGCACAGGAGTGACCTTTCTGTTCGCCCCCGCCTGGCATCCAGCCCTCGTCAACCTGGCGCCATTGCGGCGCAGCCTTGGAGTTCGCACCGTTTTCAATCTGCTCGGTCCTCTGGTCAACCCCCTGCGACCTCAGGCTCAGGTGCTCGGTGTTGCCCGTGCCGAGCTGCTCGATCCCATGGCAGGAGCCTTGCTTCGTCTAGGCCTCGAACGGGCCGTTGTGGTGCATGGAGCCGGTGGTCTCGACGAGGCCTCCCTCTGCGGTGCCAATGAACTGCGTCTGATCGAGTCCGGACAAATCACCACTCGCCGCATCACGCCCGATGAGATCGGTCTGAGTGAGGCACCTCTGGAAAGTCTTCGCGGCGGCGATTGTTCGATCAATCAGGAGATTCTCAGAGCCGTGCTGCAGGGCTCCGGAACCTCTGCCCAGACCGACGTCGTGGCCTTCAACACCGCTCTTGTCCTCTGGGCGTCTGGCATTCAGCCGGATCTGACCAGCGCCTCCAGGACGGCCCTTGCTGCGCTGCGGGAAGGGTTGGCATGGCAGAAACTCGAGAGTCTTCGAACAGCGCTGTCTCCCGGATAGGGAGAATGAAATGTCGATGATGCAGCCACTGTTCCGCTGATGCCCGAGACACCATCCGGCCAGGCCTATCTCGTTCTCGCTGATGGAACCGTTCTCAGCGGGATCGGTTTCGGTGCTTCCGGCACCGCTGTCGGAGAGGTGGTCTTCAACACAGGAATGACGGGATATCAGGAGGTGCTGACCGACCCCTCCTACGCCGGGCAGCTCGTGACGTTCACCTATCCGGAGCTGGGCAACACAGGCGTGAACGCTGATGACCAGGAAGCGGACAGTCCCCATGCCCGTGGGGTGATCGCCCGCCAGCTGTCACCAGTTCCGAGCAGCTGGCGCTCCCAGCGAAGTCTTGAGGACTGGATGCAGGAGCATCAACTCGTTGGAATCCGGGGGGGGGATACCCGCGCGCTCGTTCGGCACCTTCGGGAGGTCGGAGCCATGAACGGCGTGATCAGCAGCGATGGACGCACGCCGGCTGAACTGCTCAGACAACTGCAGACCGTTCCTTTGATGGAAGGTTTGAATCTCGTCAATTCGGTCAGCACAAAGGATCCCTACCAGTGGGATCAGGCCTGCAGGGTGAACTTCGATCAGCGAATGAAGACAAAACCGGAGCGTCCTTTCCGGGTTGTCGCGATTGATTTCGGCATCAAGCGAGCCATTCTCGACCGGCTTGTCGCCCATGGCTGTGAGGTTGTGGTTCTTCCGGCTGACACGGACATCGCAACCGTTCATTCCCATCAGCCGGACGGCGTGTTTCTCTCCAACGGTCCTGGAGACCCGTCTGCTGTGGGCCAGGGCATCGCCCTTGCCGCTGCTCTTCTCGAAGAGCCGGATCTTCCGCTTTTCGGCATCTGCCTGGGACATCAGATTCTCGGTCTTGCCCTCGGTGGCCGCACGTTCAAGCTCAGATACGGCCATCGCGGGCTCAATCACCCCTGCGGCACCAGAGGTCAGGTTGAAATCACAAGTCAGAACCACGGTTTCGCCCTGGATGCCGAGTCACTGTCTCCAGAGAAGATCTCCATCAGCCATTTCAATCTCAATGATCGAACGGTGGCTGCCATCGCTCACAGAACCAAACCCGTGATTGGAGTGCAATACCACCCGGAGGCCAGTCCAGGCCCCCATGACGCTGATGGTCACTTCGCTCGTTTCGTTGAACTGATGGCCAATCGACGGCGATGAGGTGGTAGTTAACGGGAAGGATCACTACACTTCGACGCGAAGATGCCTGGGGGGCCTGATCCCATCAGCGAACTGCAGCGACTAACCGTCTCACTGCGAGGCGGTATCGAACAAAAGAGCGGCTGTCTGGTGTTTCATTTCACCGGTCAGCTCGATGCGTATTCCGAGAAGCAGTTCATGGAATACGCAGCGAACGTGCTCAAGGCCAACAAACTTCCGGCTGTCTTTGATCTGAGCAAGATTGATTTTCTCGATTCCTCAGGTCTTGGTGCCCTTGTTCAGCTTGCAAAGCAGTGCACGGATGCCAAGCGACCCTTCATGAGCGTCGGCACCTCCCGTGTGAAGCAAACCGTGAAGCTGGTTCGTCTTGAGGAGTTTCTTCACATGGTTGAGGATCTGCCCACGGCGCTGAGTCAGCTCAAGGCTTGAGCAACTGGATCCGATCCCAGTCGGTTCAGGAGGGCCATGACCAGCTTGGTCCACTTCAGCTGGCCTGGATTGGAGATGCTGTCTGGGAGTTGCACCAGCGTTTGCGTCACGGTTCACGGCCCGGACGGGCCGATGCCTTGCATCGTGCTGTTGTCGCTGACGTGCGAGCCGATTCCCAGTCCAGATTCCTCTCCTGGCTGGAGCGGAACGAACTGCTTGAAGCTGAGGAACTTGATCTCGTCCGTCGCGGTCGCAACAGCGCTCGCCGTGGTCCGCGCCCGGGAGAAGCTGCCACCTATGGCAGGGCTACAGGGTTTGAGACAATGGTTGGCTGGCTGTTTCTAAACAACCCAGTCCGGCTGGCAGAGATCCTTGATCATCTGGATCGTGCCGGATCCATCCCGATCACTCCTGATAAAACCCCATGAGCCCCAGTTATGAACGTCGTTCCGGCGGTCCCTCCCGGAAGGGGCCGCCGGGATCGGGAGCAGGCCGTAGCGCCGGCGGGAGAGGAACAAGTGGACGCCCTTCGAGCAAAAGCCGCTTCAGCGATAAACGCTCTTCAGAGAATCGCTCTTCAGAGAAACGTTCTTACGGGGATCGCCCTTACGGGGATCGCTCTTACGGGGATCGGGCTGGGGGCAGTCGCTTCAACGGCAACCGGTTCAGTGAGAACCGCACCGGTGATAACCGCTCCGGCGATAACCGCTTCAGTGACAACCGTTCAGGGGCCAATCGATCGGGGAGCAACCGTTCNGAGANAAATCCAAGGGCAAACCGTTCCAGTGCAGANCGTTTTTCGACTNGTCGNCAGNGCAATCAACGCTTCGGAAAGGATCGTTCTGCANCCATCCGCGGCAGGGATGGTGAAANGCCGCGATCCGAGGACTGGGGACGTTCCNGTCGTTCCCATGACGAGAGGCCCCGTCGAAATGATCGACCNTCCCAGGGNAACAGCAACAGCAGTTTTCGTTCGAANCNTCCCCCTGATCGACGTCGTTCAGGAGATGAACGGCGTCAGTCATCCCAGGGACAGCGTTTCAACACGCCATCGGCAGATCGTGATCATTCCTCTCCACGTGGAGTGACAGGTGAGGCGAGCTCCGCCAACCCGCCGGCTGACGATCTGATCTGGGGCCGGCACGCCACCCAGGCTGCACTGGAAACGGGACGTCCGATTCACCGAATCTGGTGCACCCCTGAGATGCGGAGTGCCGCAAAATTTCTTCAACTGCTCCGGGAGGCCAAGGCCTGCGGAGTTCTTGTGGAGGAGGTGACCTGGGCGCGACTGGGGCAGATCACAGGGGGGTCGGTTCATCAGGGAATCGCCCTGCAAACCGCTGCGGCTGAAACGCTTGATCTCAGCACCCTGATTGAGGGTTGTGCAGATCTGGGGGAATCACCACTCCTGCTGGCACTCGATGGGGTCACCGACCCTCAGAATCTGGGTGCCGTGGTGCGATCCGCCGAGGCAATGGGTGCCCATGGTGTTGTCCTCCCACAACGCCGCAGCGCCGGACTGACCGGATCCGTCGCCAAGGTTGCTGCGGGGGCACTGGAGCATCTCCCGGTTGCCCGGGTCGTGAATCTCAACCGATCGCTGGAAACGCTCAAGGACGCCGGGTACAGAGTGATCGGCCTGGCTGCTGAGGGAGACGTCACGATCACTGATGTGGATTTCAGTGGTCCGCTTGTGCTCGTTACAGGATCTGAGGATCAGGGCCTGTCACTACTGACGCGCCGTCACTGTGACCAGCTCGTGAGGATCCCCTTGCGGGGAATAACACCGAGCCTCAATGCATCGGTTGCCACAGCGTTATGCGTCTACGAGGTGGCGCGTCGGAACTGGATGAAGGACATCCACGGTCAGGCGCCATCACCGCCCCTCGTCCGGCCGCGAAAAGAGGCAGAGCCAGAGGTCTCGGCAGAAATTGATCAACCCAGCCTCAGCGACTCGGAGCAGGTCGTGGAGATCAATCTCACCACTGCAGCACCGGAGGCGGCACTGCATTTCGACGAGAGCATTCAGCTTTCACCATGACAGTGCAGCTTTTTGGCTGACGGCGGGGCAAAATGCTTCAGCCCTCCAACAGCTCCGATGAGCCCACTGATCCGGCCAATGCGAAGTATCGCCAATGGTTTCGGTCTTGCCTGGTGGGCGCGCGTACAGACCGGCGGCCCGGACGTGACTTACTGGTTTGGCCCATTTCTGACCCGACGGGGCCTTGAAAAACAGCTGAGCATTTTCCTGGACGACATCAACGCAGAGCAGCCTCAGTCGATCACTCACACAACGCTGCGCACGCGCAGGGGTGAGCCTCTCACCATCAGCTCCGAGTCCTGATCCCGAGGCTGATAGCGTCCTTCCTGCAATGGATCGCAGGACCATGACGATCAGCGCGTGGCGTCAGAGTCTTCGGAAAGGCGAGGTTTCTGCACTGGAGCTCGTCAATGAGCACCTGCTTCGGCTGGAGAAAACGGAACCATCTGTTCACGCCTACCTGGAGGTGACCAGCGACCGCGCACGTTCTGAAGCGAGACAAGCAGACGAGGCCAGGGCTTCCGGCGAAGATCTGGGTCCTCTGGCCGGACTGCCGCTGGCCATCAAGGACAACCTCTGCACACGCGGAGTGAGAACCACTTGTTCCAGTCGAATGCTGGAAAATTTCGTGCCTCCCTACGAATCAACGGTCACCGAACGCCTTTGGCAGGCCGGGGCCGTACTGGTGGGAAAAACGAATCTGGATGAGTTCGCGATGGGCGGCTCGACCGAAACCTCCGCCTTCGGTGCAACCGCGAATCCCTGGAACACCGACCACGTGCCGGGCGGAAGTTCAGGGGGCAGCGCGGCAGCCGTGGCAACAGGGAGCTGCCTTGCGGCACTGGGTTCCGATACGGGTGGCTCCATCCGACAACCGGCCTCGTTCTGCGGTGTTGTAGGGCTTAAACCCACCTACGGCCGCGTCAGTCGCTGGGGACTCGTGGCTTTTGCCAGTTCGTTGGATCAGAGTTCTTACCTGTTGCGCTTTTCTGTAGTAAGCGTCGACGTAACCTGCTGAAAGGGCATAGGTACCGATCAG
>NYUU01000080.1 GCA_002684175.1 Synechococcus sp. CPC35 | reverse complement strand
GTCTCCAGTCCCAGAGACAGGGGTGTCACATCATTGAGCAACAAATCACGGAGTTCACCGGTGAGAATTCCAGCCTGCACGGCTGCACCAACGGCAACCACCTCATCGGGGTTGACCGACTGACAGGGATCAATGGGAATCAGCGTGCGAACCAGTTGCTGAACCATCGGCATCCGCGTCGACCCACCAACGAGCACAACATCGTCGATGTCATCGGCAGCCCAGCCCGAGTCCCGCAACGCTGCCTGAACTGGATTGAGCAGGCGATCCAGCAGATCAGGACAGAGCGATTCAAAGGTGGCGCGATCGAGATCGGTTTCGATGTGCAGCGGACCGTCCTCACCGGTGGCGATGAATGGCATCGAAATGGGGGTGGTCAGGACGCCTGAGAGTTCCTGCTTTGCCTTTTCAGCGGATTCCGTGAGTCGCTGAAGAGCCTGTCGATCCCTGCGCAGATCAACACCATGTTCAGTCTGAAACCTCTCCGCCAGCCACTCAACGATGCGCTGATCAAAATCATTGCCGCCGAGCTGGGTGTCGCCGTTGGTGGCTTTGACATCGAAGACACCGTTGGCGATCCGCAGCAGTGACACATCGAATGTGCCGCCTCCGAGGTCAAACACCAGAACCCTGCGAACGGCACTTCGATCGAAGCCATAGGCGAGGGCAGCTGCCGTCGGTTCATTGAGAATGCGTTCTACCTCGATCCCAGCCAGACGGCCGGCATCCCGGGTGGCTTGTCTCTGCGCGTCGTTGAAATAGGCAGGAACAGTCACCACAGCCGCTTCAACCGTCTCCCCCAGATAGGTGGAGGCATCGTCCACAAGTTTGCGGATGATGCTGGCCACCAGCTCCTCCGGGGCGTACTCACGCTCGGTCACCGGGCAGGGAATCCTGACCTGATTCCGTTCGTTGGCACGAACCGTATAAGGCACCGAAAGACTGCTGTCATCCAGTTCGTCCCAGTCACGGCCGACGAACCGCTTCAGGTTCGAAAACGTATTACGCGGGCTCAGCACCAGTTGTCGTCGTGCCAGCTGACCCACCAGCAGTTCCTGATCCTTGCTGTAGCCAACGACAGAGGGTGTTGTGCGTCCGCCTTCCGCATTCGCAATCACATGGGGCCGGCCAGCCTCCAGCACCGCGACAACGGAATTGGTGGTCCCAAGATCGATTCCGACGATCCTCCCCATACCCACAGACGCTGAAACCCCAGGCTAGCGGCCTGTTCCGGAGGGATTCCACTTCTTATCGGGAACCTGCTGCTGCGACAGACCTCTGGCCGGGAAAAGGGTGCCCATGAACAAAAAGTGGCAATCAGGCTGGGGAGAGCAGTCGATGGGGAGCAAGAACGCCTGATTCCATCGGGATATGAAGCTGATCTGAGATCCAGCGGCGTGGATGAAGTCTCTTGCTATTGCAGATCCGAGGAGTCCGTCGACTATTCAGAGATGCACAAACACTCGAATGATCGAAAAAAAATCCGGTCCGCCGGGACCGGAACAACGGAGAGGGAGGGATTCGAACCCTCGATAGAGTTGCCCCTATACAGCATTTCCAGTGCTGCGCCTTCGACCACTCGGCCACCTCTCCAGGAGCAGATGTGGACAGAAGACAATGTAACAGGGTGTTTTGAACCAGCAGAAACGCCCCTCCGTCACCGGATCACGATTCATTGGCGCCAGGAGAACCGCACCATCGTCCACGATGTGCCTGAAGGGGAGTACATCCTGCGCAGCTTTGAATCGCAGGGCGATCCCATTCCGTTTTCGTGCCGCAACGGATGTTGCACCACTTGCGCCGTTCGCATTTTGAGCGGCTCCACTGACCAGAGCGAAGCGATGGGATTGTCCAAGGAACTGAGACGTGAGGGATACGGACTTCTCTGCGTCGCCAGAGCGACGGGACCGCTTGAAGTGGAAACCCAGGATGAAGATGAGGTGTATGACCTGCAGTTCGGTCGCTTCTTCGGCAAGGGAACGATCACCCGTGACATTCCATTGGAGGAACTCGAAACCTGGAAGGACTGATCCGTGCCATCAACACTCTGCGAAAAAGGCGCAGCTGCAGCAGACCTGAGCCCGTCTGTCCTGGGTGAACTGGTTGAGATCGCGCGATCCGCCGCAGAACTTGGTGGCAGCGTGCTCATGGAGCATTACGGCAATCTTTCCAGCGTCCGCGACAAGGGACGACTCGGAGATCTCGTCACGAATGCGGATACCGCTGCCGAGGAACAGGTGCTTGAGGCTCTTCAGAGCAGCACTCCTGACATCGGCATTCTGGCTGAGGAAAGTGGGGCCAGGGGTCAGCAAAACGGGTTGCGCTGGTGCGTGGACCCACTGGATGGAACCACCAACTTCGCCCACGGCTACCCACTGTTTGCCACGTCGATCGGGCTCACCTGGAATCAGCAACCGATTCTCGGTGCCATCGCTGTTCCCTTCCTCCAGGAGATCTTCTGGGCTGCTCCAGGCATGGGAGCTTTTCGCAATGAAAAGCCGATTCAGGTGAGTTCATGTCAATCGCTGCAGGATTCGCTTCTTGTGACGGGATTTGCCTACGACCGTCACAGTCGCCTGGACAACAACTATGCGGAGTTCTGCTGGTTCACCCATCGAACCCATGGCGTGAGAAGGGGCGGTGCGGCAGCGGTCGATCTGGCCTTTGTCGCCTGCGGCAGGCAGGACGGTTACTGGGAAAGGGGTCTGTCTCCATGGGATCTGGCTGCTGGTGCAGCCCTGGTGGAGTTGGCAGGCGGAGTTGTCAGCGGCTATCGAGGTGAACCGTTTGATCTGAGCAGCGGGCGGGTACTGGCCTGTGGAGATGCCCTGCATTCACAGATGATTGACGGTCTTGGCCAGGTGAAACCGCTCAGCGGTGCCAGCTTCGGAGCACCTGAACTCACTGTCATGGGATCCTGAAACGTTGCCGGATGGTCCGATATGGCATTGCAACCTGCTGCCGGTGCAAGGGATCTGAATCCGCGACAGGTGGAGACAAACCGGCAGCTGAGAGAGCGCCTGGCCTCCGTCTTCCGGCTCTGGGGATATGACGAAGTCTCCCCACCCCAAGTGGAGCGGCTGGACACGCTGATGGCAGGCGGAGCTATCGCCAGCCGCGACATTGCACGGCTGGTTTCTGATGATCCGCTGGGGCTGCGGCCGGAGATGACGGCATCGATCGCCAGAGCCGCCTGCACCCGGCTGGCGACTCGTCATCGCCCGCTCAGGCTCTGGGCATCCGGCACGGTGTTCCGAACCAGGGCTGCTGACGAAGGGGGGCAGTCCATTGAGGAAAATCTGCAGAGCGGTGTCGAACTCTTCGGCATCGAGGGAGTCGAAGCCGAGATGGAATTGCTCAGTCTTTTGATGGCTGCGGTCGAGTCCCTGGATCTGACAGAACTGAAGAAACCTCGGCTGCTGCTGGGTCACACGGCGCTAATGGATCTAATTCTGAAGCCGTTCAACGGCTCCAGGCGGGATGAGATCCGTGCAGCCCTGATCCGTTTCGATCGCCTGGCCATCGAAGCCATGGAGCTGAATGATTCGGAGCGGGATCGCCTGCTTCAGCTGCTTGATTGCCGCGGAAGGCCTGGGGAGGTTCTAGACAAACTCAGCGCTTTCTACGGCGATCAACCGGTGTTCGTTGATCTGCGTCGGCTCTGCTCCAAGGTTGAGGGAGCGGCTGTGGAACAGGGGGTGATCATGCAGCTCGACCCAACCTTCCAGCCCCGTTTCGAGCTTTATACGGGATTGGTGTTTCAGCTTGTCTGTGATGGACGGGCAGCACCGGTGGTGATCGCCCGTGGGGGTCGTTATGACGACCTCGTGAGACGTTGCGGTGCCGCTGAAAACGAGGCCTTCGGCGCCGGCTTCAGTCTGGCGATTGATCCAATCCGGGAACTGATCAATGAATTGAACATCGCCGTTGAAACCCAGGCCGATGTGCTCGTGGCATTCTCGAACCGGACGTCTCTCGAATCAGCCATGGCGCGACAGCGTCACTGGCACCAACAGAGCCGTGTAGCGGTGATGGAACTGCGCCCTCTCAACACGAAAACGGAAGCTGAGAGGCTGGCGAAGGAAATGGGCGGTCTTGAACTGGACTGGATTGATCCCTAGGATCATTCGATACAAAAGCGGGAAACATGGCCCACACCATCGTGTCTGATGTGTGCGAAGGCGTCGCAGACTGCGTCGATGCCTGTCCGGTTGCCTGCATCGACCAGGGAGATGGAAAGAACAGCAAAGGCACCGACTATTTCTGGATCAATTTCGACAACTGCATCGACTGCGGAATCTGTCTTCAGGTCTGTCCCCTTGAAGGGGCAATTCTTGCCGAGGAACGTTCGGATCTGCAGAAAAGGCGTTAGGGATCGCGCTGAAACGGTACGGAGACCACAACTCCCTCCCCCATTGAGATGGTCTGGAGTCCATACCTAGGTTCAGGTTTTCAAACTGCTGCCATGTCGGTGATGGAAGAACAGGGTCAGATCCAGATCCACACCGAGAACATTTTCCCGATCATCAAAAAGGCGGTTTATTCCGGCCACGAAGTGTTCCTGCGGGAACTGGTCAGCAACGGAGTGGATGCCATCAACAAGCGACGCATGGCAGCCATGGCTGGTGACTGCAGCGAAGGGGATGAAGGCGCCATCCGCATCACTGTTGACCGAGAGGCAAAGACCCTCACCATCGCGGACAACGGCATCGGCATGACTGCCGACGAGGTGAAGCGCTACATCAATCAGGTCGCGTTCTCGAGTGCAGAGGATTTCCTTGAGAAATACAAACAGGAGTCAGACGCGATCATCGGCCATTTCGGACTTGGCTTCTACTCGAGCTTCATGGTTGCTGACCGCGTCGAGCTGGTGACTCTCTCCGCTAAAAGCGATGCGGAAGCAATCCGCTGGAGTTGTGACGGATCTCCCAATTTCAGTCTCAGTTCCGCGGAACGGGTCATCCCCGGCACTGATGTGATCCTTCATTTGATGGAGGAGGAACTGGAGTACCTGGAACCAGCACGAATTCGCACCTTGATCAATACCTACTGCGATTTCATGGCGGTACCGGTTCAGCTTGAGGGAGAAACTGTCAACAAAATGAATGCACCCTGGAGGAAGAGTGCCAGGGATTTAACAGATAAAGATTATATTGATTTATACAATTATTTATACCCTTTTCAGGGAGATCCATTGCTTTGGGTGCACCTGAACACCGATTACCCCTACAACCTCCAGGGAATCCTTTTCTTTCCCAAACAACAGGGCAGGGCTGACTGGGAAAAAGGTGAAATCAAGCTCTACTGCAATCAGGTTTTTGTCAGTGATTCAATCAAGGAAGTTGTTCCCCGCTACCTCCTGCCCTTGCGTGGTGTGATCGATTCACCGGACATCCCACTGAACGTGAGCCGCAGTGCTTTGCAGACCGACCGCAGGGTCCGGTCGATCGGTAATTTCGTCGCCAAAAAAATCGCGGATCGTCTTCGCAGTCTCAAAAAAGACGATGCTTCGGCTTATGCGGAAGCATGGGATTCCCTGGCACCGTTCGTGAAGATCGGCGCCATGGAAGATGAAAAATTTGCCGATCAGGTGGCCGAACTGATCCTGTTCGGAACCTCGGCTCAAGCAACAGATTCCGATGATCAACTCGATCCGGTCGCTGCAGGGGGGAAGATCTTCACAACACTCGAGGGCTACAGAAGCAGGCTTCCCGCAGAGAACGACAAGCGCGTTCTTTACAGCACAGACGATGTTGCCCAGGCAGGTGCACTCAATCTCTGGACATCACAGGGAGCTGAGGTCCTGAAACTGGAGACCGTGATCGACACCCAGTTCATTCCCTGGCTTGAACAGCGCCATGAGGATCTCACCTTCCAGCGGGTCGATGCGGAACTGGATGACAGCCTCAGAGACGAGGAGGCCGAGCTGGCGGATCAGGACGGTGCAACCGATTCTGAGCGCCTGCGCAGCCTGATCAAGGATGCCCTTGACAACGACAAGGTGACCATTCAGGTCCAGGCTCTCAAGGCGGAGGGTGCACCTCCGGCCATGATCCTGCTCCCGGAACAGATGCGGCGTCTCAATGACATGGGCGCGCTCATGGAACAGCGGCTGCCCGGACTTCCCGATCATCATGTGCTTCTGGTGAACCGACGTCATCCCCTGGTGGAGGGTCTGCTCAAACTCAAGTCAGGCAGCGTGCTTGTGGGACAGACGGAAGCTTCGCCCACCGAACAGCTGTCCCAGAATCTGGCTCGTCATCTTTACGACATGGCCCGTCTCGGCGTTGGCGGACTGGAACCCAATGAACTGGCAGGTTTTCAGACACGCAGCGCTGAATTGATGGGAACCCTGATGCAGAGAGGGATGTGAGTCGATTGATTTGATACACTCGTTGTCTGGATCTGTTTGTTCAGGTCCCGACAACCTCACGCAGAAGGACGACATCATGTCTCGGGTGTGCCAGCTCACAGGGACTCGCGCCAACAACGGCATGGCTGTGAGCCATTCCCACATCCGTACCAAAAAGCTGCAGCAGGCCAATCTGCAGAACCGACGGCTGTGGTGGGCTGAAGGAAAGCGCTGGGTGAATCTCCGCGTCACCACCAGAGCCCTGAAAACCATCCAGAAAAAAGGTCTGGGTCCCTACGCCAAGTCCCTGGGCATTAATCTGGCCAAACTCTGAGGATATTGATCGCGTGCTGCGGCGGGACTTCATTATCAGCTCCGGACTTCTTCTAACAGCTCTGACCAACAGACCCTCAAGAGTTTCTGCACTTGGGGGAATTGTTCTTGAGAAAGGCGTAAAAGTTCCAGATTTCGATTTACCTGGCTCCAGTCAGTCAGAGCCCAGCAGAACAACCTGGCGCCTTGCTGATCTGCGTGGTGGCTGGCTCGCAGTGTATTTTTATCCGCGCGATTTCACAGGGGGCTGCACAATTGAAGCGCGAGGATTTGAATCACTTCACGCAGAATTTCAGCAGGCGGGAGCTGAAGTGATCGGTATCAGCGCTGACAGCGTTGATGACCACGAATCATTCTGTGAAAGCGAAGGTCTGAGCTTTCCCCTTCTCTCAGATCCGGATGGAACAGTGAGCAAAGCCTATGGATCCTGGATGGCCCCCTACTCGCTTCGCCACACCTTTCTGATCGATCCAGATGGAATCCTGCGAGATCGCTGGGTGGCTGTGCGTCCGAACGGCCACGCCAAGGAGGTGCTCAATTCGCTCAAGAATCAGCAGATCAGTTCAATTTGACAAATCCACCGACCTCATAAAAGGTGGTTCCAGCTAACCCGGTGAGGATAAGCAGTGAACAAAGGTAGAAGCTCTTTCATCATTCTCTATCACAGAACACCATTTGATGAGTCCAAAGGTGTTAATGGAGAGAGAATTTGGGTCGATCAGAAAAGCCCTAATGGGATTATTCCCACCCTGAGAAATCTATTTCGCAGCCGCGTTGATGGCACCTGGATTGCATGGAGGCGTGTTGATCAATCTGGATCAGATGATGTTGAAAGAATTGAAATGGATAACCCTTCTCCATTCACATTAAGCAGAATACCCCTAACAGATAATCAGATATCGAGCTTTTATCATGTGACATCCAAGGAATGCTTCTGGCCAATACTTCATACTTTCCCGACGTATTTCAATGTCAATAATGCTGATTGGGGAATTTTTGAAGATGTTAATCGTCGTTTTGCTGATGCTGCCTGCGAGGAAGCGGCTGAAGGTGCAACCGTGTGGATTCACGATTACAACCTCTGGCTTGCACCTGGTTACATCCGTGAGCAGCGAGCCGATCTGAAGATCGCTTTCTTTCATCACACACCCTTCCCCAGCAACGATGTCTTCGCGATCCTTCCCTGGCGCGAACAGATTCTCGAGAGCCTTCTCTGCTGTGATGTCGTCGGGTTTCATATCCCCAGATACACCGAAAATTTCGCAAGGGCAGCCACCACTCTGGTCGGTGCTCGACGCGGTCCCAAGGCTGCTGTCGACAAAAAGTTCATCACCGTCGGAACCGCTCTGGCAGAGAACTCCGTTACAAGCCATCTGGAATACAACGGCAGGCAGGTTCAGCTGCTCAGCTCACCGGTGGGCACGTCACCGGATGTGATTCAGGAGCTGAGTCGCAGCGCAGCCGTTGAAAGCCATGGAGAGCTGATTGTTCAGGACACCAAAAAAGGTCGCAAACTGATTCTCTCGGCAAGCCGGGTCGACTACACCAAGGGCAACGAAGAATTGCTGCTCGCCTTCGAGCGACTGCTGGAACGTCGCTCCGATCTTCACGGGGAAGTTGTTCTGATGCTCGCCTGCGTTGCGGCGGCTGGCGGGATGAAGATCTACGAAGACACGCAGAGATCGATTGAGGAGATGGCTGGTCGAATCAATGGACGTTTCAGTCAGATCGACTGGGTGCCGATCCGCTTTTCAACCCGTCGGATTCCCTACGAAGAGATGGTTGCCTGGTTCTGTCAGGCCGATGTCTGCTGGATCACACCCCTCAGAGATGGTCTCAACCTGGTGGCCAAGGAATATGCCGCGGCAAGAAGGCAACGTGGTGGCGTACTGGTGCTCTCGGAATTCACCGGTGCATCGGTGATCCTCGATGGCGCAGTTCTCACCAACCCCTATTCCAATCGACGCATGGATAACGCGATCGAAGCCGCTCTGTCGATGGATGAAGAGGAGCAACGGAATCGCATGGCCCGGATGAGTGAAGCGGTTATGAACTACACGGTGAAGGACTGGGCCGAGGAACAACTCGCCGGATTCCCTGAAATCTCACTTGCATGAGAAACGCACTGCGTTGTCTTGTCGCTGTCCTGAGCACTGTTTTTGTCCTGGCGGGATTCGCCTGGTCTTCAGGCAACAGGCTGACTCCTGTTCCAGTGAGCATTCTGATGCCGGCTCCCTTCGCAGATGCCAGCAAGGAGCTGGTGAATCGCTTCAATCGCGAGCATCAGGGAAAGATCGAACTGACGATCAACAGGGGGCCCCTCGAAACGGAATCAATCTCTGATCTGGCGATCAGCAGTCTGCTGCTTGGAGATGCTCCTTTTGATGCCCTGATGATGGACGTCACCTGGCTGCCGAAATACGTGGCGGCCGGATGGCTGGAACCGCTGGACCGTTGGTTTGATTCGTCTGACAGCGAACAGCTGGTGCAGGGCGCACGACTGGGAAATCGCTTCGAAAACCATCTCTATCGCTGGCCACTGGTTGCCGATGTGGGCGTTCTTTACTGGCGCACGGATCTGATGGACGTCCCACCGAGCACCCCTGACCAGCTGCGTTCCGTTGCCCTGAATCTGGTTCAATCCAGTCGAGTGGCCAACGGTTTTGTCTGGCAGGGACGTCAGTACGAGGGGCTGAGTTGTGATTTTGTTGAAGTGCTCCATGGTTTCGGGGGTGCCTGGATGTCAGCGGATCAAGCCAGCACAACACTCGACACACCTGCAGCGAAGAAAGCCGCTGCCTGGCTGGACTCACTGATCCGGGACGGAGCAAGTCCGAGGGCCGTCACCAACTATGCGGAGACCGAAAGCCTCCAGGCCTTCAAGGCAGGTGATGCCGCAATGATGCGTAACTGGCCCTATGCATGGGCGGAACTCCAGAAACCGGACAGTGCCGTTCGAGGCAAGGTGGGGATCACCCTGATGCCAGCCGAACAGGGTGAAAAACCAGCAGCCACACTGGGAAGTTGGGGAATCAGCCTGCTGAGGGAATCCCCTCATCCGGAGGAAACCGTGGAGGCGATCCGCTTTCTCACCTCAGAAACATCCCAACGGGAGCGTTTTCTCGATTATGGATACACCCCAACCGCTGAAGCGTTGTTCACAGATCCGGAACTGCTGGCTGTCTCCTCAGCACTTCCTGATGTTCGCAGGGCCCTGAATCACGCTGTTCCCCGTCCACCAACACCGATCTATGCCCAGCTGAGTGATGTGCTGCAGCGTCAGCTGAACGGTCTGTTCACATCCGGCGGTTCTGCGACTGAGACCATGGATGAGGCTCAGATCCGCAGTGAAACTCTGATCAGATCTGCAGGGGGTATGGCGTGATTCTGCTCCCGGCACTTCCAGCTCTTTTGCTGATGGCCCTCATTTTTGGGTGGCCCCTGCTCCGCTACGCCTGGCTGAGTGGCCATGCCGACTCGGTTCTCACAGGACTTGTGCCTGTCGCCAATGGAGGCGCGAACTGGCTGAGATTGCTCTCCGATCAACGGTTCTGGGTGGATGCCCTACAGACGGCGCGCTTTGGCGTTGTTTCCGTGGGGATCGAGCTGATCCTCGCCATGGCGATCGCCCTTTTGCTGGATCAGCGCTGGAGAGGTCGGGGAGCTGTGCGGGCTCTGACTCTGATGCCCTGGGCTCTGCCCACAACGATGATGGCGCTGGGCTGGCGCTGGATTTTCAATACGCCCTACGGACCGATCGAACAGCTGGCCGGAAGCCTGGGAGCCGGTCCTCTGAATCTGTTGTCTGCCCCTTCCCTCACCTGGTTGGTCACGGTTCTGGCGGACGTCTGGAAGACGACACCCTTCATTGCCCTGATCCTGCTGGCCGGACTGCAGACCATCCCCGACGATCTCTACGGAGCCTTCCGGCTCGAAGGTGGGACATCTGTTCAGGCACTTCGACGGATCACTCTGCCTTTGTTGACCCCCTACATCCTGCTGAGCCTCCTGTTCCGGCTGGCTCAGGCCTTCGGTGTGTTTGACCTGATTCAGGTGCTGACGGGAGGCGGACCGGCTGGAAGCACGGAAAGCCTGGCTCTTTATGCCTATCTCAATGCCATGAGATTTCTGGATTTCGGTTACAGCGCCACGGTGATGCTCGGTGGATTTGTGCTGTTGATGGCCCTGATCGGCCTAGGTGCCCTGATCCTGCGCTTATCAGGATTGATCCGTCCGCTTCAGACATGAGAAGACATTCAGCCTGGATTGTTCTGCTGCTGATCTGGTCGTTGGCACCGATGCTGTGGCAACTCCTGACCTCCTTCACCACAAGTGCAGCCCTTGTGGACGGTTCGATCCCATTTCTTCAGCGCTGGACGCTGAACCATTACCGGGAATTGCTGTCGAGCAACCCGCCGTTCTGGCGATATCTGGCCAACAGTTCCATGCTGGCCGCGATGTCCACAGTGCTGACCACATTGCTTGCGATTCCTGCGGCCTATGCACTGACGAAAATTCCGAAACAGTGGCGTCAGCCCGTGAGGTTCGTTGTCATTGCTGCAGCTCTTTTTCCCTATGTGCTGCTGTTCCTCGCTCTCCTGGAGCTGGCCCGGCAGTTTCATCTCGGCAACAGCCTGTTAGCACTTGCACTTCCTTACAGCGCCCTGCAGATGCCGCTGGCCCTGCTGCTTCTGACTGCAGCCATCGAAGGGTTGCCGGTCGATCTGGATGATGCCGCCCGACTCGAAGGCCTTTCCCTGAGACAACGACTTCGCTGGGTGATGCTTCCACTGATCGCACCGGCAACGGCCAGTACGGCGATCCTGGTGTTCCTGTTCGCCTGGAATGAGTATCCGATCGCCCTCACCTGGTTGAGCCGCAGCGATCTGCTCACCCTGCCCGTGGCCATGGCTCGCATCGCAGGATCATCCATCTACTCCGTTCCATACGGTGCCTATGCCGCTGCCACAGTGCTGGGTGCCATTCCACTTCTGGTTCTTGTGCTGCTCTTCCAACGCCAGATCGTTCGTGGCCTCACCAATGGAGCGATCAAGGGATGACGCTTGAGCTCAGATCGATCAACAAGAGATTCGGAGATCGCGACGTACTGCGGAATCTCGATCTCAGTGTCGCGGATGGTGAATGTGTTGCCCTGCTCGGTCCGAGTGGATGCGGAAAAAGCACGGCATTGAGGCTGATCGCTGGCCTGGATGACCCCGATCAGGGATCGATTTCGATCAACGGTGAAAATGTCGTTGCCATTCCAGCGGAGCGGCGACGGGTGGGGATGGTTTTTCAGAGTTATGCACTCTTCCCGCATCTCAATGTGAGAAAAAACCTCGAACTCGGGTTGCGTATCCGAGGATCGCGAGCAGCGGAAAGAGACGAACGCATCAGCAACATCCTCGAAGTGCTGCAGTTGCAGAACCAGGCTGAGCAACTTCCCTCACAACTCTCCGGTGGTCAGCGTCAACGGGTTGCCCTGGCTCGGGCCCTGCTGCGTGACCCGCTCGTTTATCTGCTTGATGAACCGATGAGCAATCTTGATGCGCAACTGCGGGAAGAGCTGCGGCCAGAACTGAAGCGTCTGATGATTGGCGGCAGCCAGCCTGTGGTTTATGTGACCCATGACCAGCAGGAAGCCATGGCTCTCGCGGATCGCATTGCGCTGATGCGCAATGGACGCATCGAACAGATTGGGACCCCTCAGGAGCTTTATCACCGTCCGGAAACAGTCGTTGTTGCTCAGTTCATCGGCAGACCGCAGATGAATCTGCTGAAACCGCAGAACGGAGTCATGGTGGGAATTCGCCCTGAGGACATCAGGCTTGACCAGCAGGGAGTGTCCTGTCGTCTGCTGAGCAGGGAGTGGCACGGTGCCAGTCAGATGCTGCTGGTTGAATCGGAGCGGGGGCCTCTGCGCATCGTCTGCGCCGGGGATCAGACAATTTCCGAACAGATCCAGGTCAACTGGGAACGATCAGATGAACATCAATTTGATCTGGACAGTGGTCGTCGCCTATCAGACTGAGACCAACAAATGGAGAAGATGGTTGATCTCATAATGGAATGAGTTCAATCTCCAGTCAGTTGAATGGGGTAAATAATCAAACAGCCAACAGTGAAAATGATTCAAACTCAAAATCATCCAATTCATGCACTATGCAGGGTGCACGAATCTTTGAGCATCATCAAAGCCTGGGGCCATTCAGATCACCCTTGAAGCCAGTCAATGGAGTGATGCTGATTAAACGAAGTATTTTGAAAGCCATTTAAAACATTTTGGCCACGGCAATTCTCCGCAATCAAAGACACCAGATCCATGAACATGAATATTTTCAACGGAAAATAATCACATTCTTCTGTGCTGCTGTTCTCGGAGCATTTTTCTTTGCCAACCTTCCTGCCGAAAGGTCGTTGTTCAATCAGGGATGCTCTGCCCAACCACATCTCTGAGCAACTGTGCATGGGCTGCTGAACGCTGACGGATCTCCTCGATACGGCTGGAAGCAACACCCCGATCAGCGGCCCCATGCCAGAGGGCAATCAGATCATCTGTAGCAGGAAGCGCATCCAGGGAAATACAGGGCACCGCAGCCATCGACGCTGCCGCCTCAACCTTTGGGTCGTAACTCAGTGCGGCAATCGGAGATCCGGCAAGCCCGGCAATGATCAACGCATGCAGACGCATCGGCAGTACCAGGCGGGCCGTTTTCAGCCGACTGAACACGTCATCGATGGAACGGGGCACAACCGTTCGACTGCGTTTCAACAGTGACGGAGACATCAGCTCACGCTCATGGAGCTGATCCATCAGCACAGCATCCTGATGCTGATGAAAGGCCAGCCAACACACCGGAGCAGCGAGCTCACTGGAGACGCAATCCAGGGCATCGAGCAGGAGACGCCAGCCCTTGGCGTCCAGCAGTGGGCTGGGTCGCCAGCACACCACGATTTCTCCTCCACCGATCCAGTTGCGCTGAGGCATCTGCCACACAGGATCGGGCGCCATCCACATCGGCACGGTTTTGGCCCAACGTCGAGCCAGAGCCAGTGAAGCGTCGTCGCGCCAACTGATGGCTGCGCAGAGGGGAAGGACCCATCGCACAAGCATTCGACTGATGGGGCGTCGCAAAGGTCCCAGCCCCTGTCCCCAGAGCAGAACCCGACCACCTCGGAACCGCGCTGCGCAGATCAGCAGCACGTAATAAATCAGACTTTTGAAGCTGGTGCTGTCCTGCAACAGGCTTCCACCACCGAAGATCAGCACATCCGTGCGAAGCGCCGCCCACAGGGTCGCTTTGAGAGAACGACGATTGATGACAAGGGCTTTGGGTGCAAGGGCCTGCACAGGTTCACTGTCAGCCGCAGTGATCACAAGGCTGCTGTTGCGGGGCAGGTCCTGCAGCAGAACCTGCAGCAGGGCGTCATCTCCGAGATTGTGCTCGCCGTAGTAGCCGCAGAGAAGCAGTGAGGGTGTGGTGGACCGCGCCACGGGCATCAACCCCTTTCTGTGAACAGCATTATCAGGTGTCCTTTGGTTTCTAGAGTGGTTGGATGCACGCGTTGTCTCTGGGCACCTGGTGGATTCACCTCACGTCGGTGATCGAATGGTGTGTTGCCATCGTTCTTGTTCAGCGCAGGGGCCTTCATGGTCTGGCACTCGCCATGCTTCCAGCTCTGGTCAGTGCGATGGCCGCCTGCACCTGGCATCTGTTTGACAACCCGGAATCGCTGCGCAACCTCGTCTCCCTTCAGGCTGCTTTCACGCTGATCGGAAATGGAACTTTGGCACTGGCGGCCTGGCAGCTCCGAGCCGCAAGGTCCTGAACCATGACGATCGATCCGGCGCCATTGTTTGCCCTTTCCCTGATTCCTTATCTGTTGTTCCTCTACTGGCTTCGACAGAGTGAGGCACTCCCAGTCCTGGCCCAGCGGGGCTTCCAGCTCACCCTGCTTTTCGTTGCTGTCACCATCGCCGCCGCCGTGGTGGCACTTCGCTGTTGTGAATCCGAACTTGTGCAGATTGACTGGCTTCATGGATCCGCGGAAGCATTTCTCACCCTGGGGAATTCCGTTCTGGTGATCGGCCTGCTCCGATCAAATGGTGAAAAAATGAACAACTCTTAAGAGTCTCGGTCAATCTGTCGCAACAATTGGATGATGAGGCGTCGCTCCTCTGCCTGAATGCTGACTCATCTTTTCGCGATGGCTCCTTCGACCTTTAGCTGGTCACCCAAGGTGGCCCTGGTCATGATCGTGTGCAATGTGCTTGCCATCGCTGTGGGCAAAGCCACCATCAAACATCCCAATGTTGGAGCTGAGCTTCCGAACCCTGCCTTTTTTGGTGGAATGAGCCATGCGGCACTGCTCGGAACCACCAGCCTCGGGCACCTTCTTGGCATCGGTGCCATCCAGGGCATGGCAGCCCGTGGGATGCTCTGAAGCCTGCCTGTTCCAATCAGTCCAAACAGTCAGGACGATGTCTGGATCCTCCTGACTAAATCAGATTGAGTTGACCGTTTAAATCAGATAAGGGAGCAGACGAAGTCCATAACGTTCGAATTGATATCCAAAAAGAAGCTCGGACAAAACCTCAGCCGATGCTGATGTTGAGAGTCCGCTGATTAATCGTGAAAGGCGTTGATCGGCACGATCATCGTTCAACCCGTACCAGGTTCGTCTTGCAAGACGTCCTGACACCTCCCAGCGCCAACCCCAGCGTTGATGCTGCTGCTTCTTGTATTCGCTCCGGACGGTTTCCGACACGGTCATCCCATGGGNNNTCCCGTGTTCAATCAGCACTTCAGCAAGCTGATCAGCGCTGTCGAAGGCATGNCGAATCCCTTCACCTCCAAGCAGATTGGCTGAACTGGCAGCGTCGCCNACAGCNAGAAGGGCTCCCGNTCCATGGGGCTCCCGACGAGNGACGGAACTGACCACNGCACCNCCATGACGATCGAGCACAGGNCAGCCTTCCAGNCCNCAGAAGCGCAGGGTTTCAACCAGAAATCTTGAAAGCCCCCAGGAGTGCTGNTGCAGATCCGGAGGNATCAGCCTGCANACTCCGACTTTGAGTTGATGNTTCNCCATCGGGAAAACCCANCCATATCCATNNGGAATCCAACGGGTGCCNAGAAAAAATGTNATTCGATCCCGCCAGCGAGCNGACTGATNATCATCAGCCTGGATCAACCATTCAGCACCGAACCCGTTCAGCAGTGGATCATTCTCCAGGGATGTTGAGACGCCTGTCTGATGAAGCAGATCCCGACGGGCACCCGTGGCATCAATCAGCCAACGCACCTCTCGCTTCTGACGCTGTCCGTTGCGAAACGTCAGGGAGAGGCTTGCCTGAGNTTGATCAAGGCTTTCANCNCTGACCTTGCAACCGCTCAACAGTTCCACNCCGGCCTGCNTCGCCTNCTNCCAGAGNGCNGTTCTCAGAAGNCCGAAATCGAGNACAACNCCAAGNGTCTGGTCTGCCCACCACTGATGCTCGAGTGCNANNGGGTCNACCAGTTGCCAGCCCATCCATTCGGCTGATCTGCACGATCGCGGAATNGACANTCGATCGGCATCCCTGAGNGGAAGCGCCGCACTGGAAAAAGCGTTGCGATNGGGNGCNTCCAGCCGATCCGCCAGCACAACGTCAAATCCCGCACCGGCNANNCGAATCGCAAGTCTTGAACCNGCCGGCCCTGCTCCCGCGATCAGTACCGTCAACTCNGATCAGGGGTTGATCCGCGATCCCAGCTGNACTGCNTCCACCGGNCTGGATNNNGGAAAATCCTGGGTATCCGGGGCAAAACGTTCACGGATTCTGNTCATCATCTNCTCGGGAGTNAGACCGAGTGATTCCTTGCTTTGCTGTGGCGTCGCATGATCCACCANCTGATCAGGAATACCGATTCGGAGAACAGGAACNCAGATGTCCTGNTCNGAGAGGGATTCGAGAACGGCAGCACCNAAGCCGCCGGANAGAGCACCCTCNTCCATCGTCACCACACGGCGGATNCGCCGGGCCAGTGGATGAATCAGGGCCTGATCCAGTGGTCGCAGGAAACGTCCNTTGATCACNGTCGCNGCAAGACCGACCTTTTCNAGCAGCTCGGCTGTGTCNAGAGCNGGCTTCACCATGGNCCCGTAAGCCACGATCATCAGGTCGTCNCCTTCACGCAGCAGTTCGCCNCGACCGATNGGNAGGGATTCCCAGCCCTCTTCCATCAACAGAACNCCCTCCCCGGAGCCGCGNGGGATGCGAAGAGCCGTNGGCCCATCGTGCTGAAGACAGGTCACCAGCATCCGTTGCAGTTCAGCCTCATCCTTCGGCGCCATAACCGTGAAATTCGGAATGGCCCGCATGTAACTGATGTCGTACTGGCCCTGATGGGTCGGACCGTCAGCNCCCACGATGCCCGCACGATCCAGCACAAANGTGACNGGNAGCTTCTGAATNCCGACGTCGTGGATCAGNTGATCAAAGGCCCTTTGCANNAAGGTGCTGTAGATGGCGACAACCGGTCTCAGCCCCTCAGTGGCCATNCCTGCNGCAAGGGTGACNGCATGCTGTTCNGCGATTCCCACATCGANNTACTGGGCAGGNATGGCNTTCTGAAGCAGATCNAGACCTGTTCCTGTGGCCATCGCCGCGGTGATACCGACCACNCGACTGTTNTGCTCNCAGAGTTTCACNAGGGTCTGTCCGAAGACCTTGCTGTAACTGGGTGGTTTGGGTTTTGTGGATGGGATGGCCTTNCCACTGCCCAGATCNAANGCGGATTGTGCGTGGTATCCCACCTGATCNGCTTCNGCGTAGGGGTAGCCCTTGCCCTTNTTGGTGACGACATGAACGAGAACAGGGCCAGCTTCGCGATGGGCTGCCTGGAACGTTCTGATCATTTCAGCGATGTCATGGCCGTCGATCGGACCCATGTAGGTGAATCCGAGTTCCTCAAACACGGCGCCAACCTTCGGTACAGCCAGACGACGCATGCTCCCCTTAAGCCGATCGAGCTCCGCTGGGAGTTCCCCACCCATGAACGGCAGAGACTTGACGCTTTCCTCAACGCTGCCGGAGATGAACTGCATCGGCGGACTGAGCCGTGCCCGGTTCAGAACGCTGGAGAGTGCACCAACAGGAGGTGAGATCGACATGTCGTTGTCGTTCAACACCACCAGGAATGGAGTCTCAGGCAGGTGGCCGGCGTGATTGATCGCCTCAAGGGCCATTCCGCCTGTGAGTGCACCGTCGCCGATGACTGCGACGCACTTGAAGGTTTCACCACGGTTGTCCCGGGCCAGAGCCATACCGAGCGCCGCGGAGATGGACGTGCTGGCATGGCCGGCACCGAAGTGATCAAAGCGGCTTTCGGAACGTTTCAGGTAACCGGCAACACCACCCTGCTGGCGAAGCGAGTCGAACTGCTTGTACCGACCAGTGATCAATTTGTGCGGGTAGGCCTGATGGCCCACATCCCAGATCACCTTGTCATGGTCGAGATCAAGGGTCTGATAAAGGGCCAGGGTGAGCTCAACAACCCCCAGCCCCGGTCCGAGATGTCCTCCGCTGGTGGAGACGACTTCCAGATGTCGTTTTCGGATCTGTGCAGCTACGTCCTCGAGTTCCGAGGTACTGAGACCATGCAGCTCATTCGGATGGGTGAGATCACCGAGATGCATTCACAGCCCAACTCCTCTTCTTTCAATCTACGGGTTACCTCTCTGCTGTCGGATGGCTGCCGGGCTTGAAAGAATGGTCGGATGACCGACTATCTGCAGAGGATCCTCCGAGCCCGTGTCTATGACGTGGCGCGGGAGACACCATTGGATCCAGCACCCAATCTGAGCCGGAGGTTGCAAAACAGCATCTGGCTGAAGAGAGAGGACCTGCAGCCGGTCTTTTCATTCAAGCTCCGGGGCGCTTACAACCGGATGGCCCAGCTGCCGACTGATGAACTCAGTCGTGGTGTGATCGCTTCAAGCGCCGGCAACCACGCCCAGGGAGTCGCCCTCAGTGCTCGCCGACTCGGCTGTCGAGCGGTGATCGTGATGCCCCGCACCACACCGGAGGTGAAGACGAGAGCAGTTCGGGCCCTTGGTGGCGAAGTGGTTCTGCACGGTGAGACCTACGACGAGTGTTCCCAGGAAGCCCGTCGGCGCTGTCTGGAGGAGGGCCTCACCTTCATCCACCCCTTCGATGACCCTGAGGTGATTGCCGGTCAGGGGACGATCGGAATGGAAATCATGCGCCAGAGCGAACACCCTCCCGATGCCATTTATGTCGCTGTTGGTGGAGGTGGATTAATCGCCGGAATCGCCGCCTATGTCAAACAGCTCTGGCCTGAAACCGAGGTGATCGGCGTTGAACCGGTTGATGCCGATGCCATGACCCGCTCCCTCAAAGCAGGGAAGAGGGTCGAGCTCGATCAGGTGGGCCTGTTCGCCGACGGCGTGGCGGTGCGTCAGGTGGGTGAGCACACCTTCGCTCTGGCCCAGCGCCATGTGGACCGGATGCTGACCGTGGACACCGATGCGACCTGCGCCGCCATCAAGGATGTGTTTGAAGACACCCGATCCATCCTCGAGCCTGCCGGTGCCCTTGCCCTTGCAGGCCTGAAAAAGGATGTGAACACCCGTGAGCTGAGGAATCAGCGGCTGGTGGCCGTTGCCTGCGGCGCAAACATGAATTTCAACCGNCTGCGTTTCATTGCNGAACGGGCTGAACTCGGGGAGGAACGTGANGCGATGCTGGCTGTTGAGATCCCCGAAACCNCAGGCAGNCTGNGGAATCTCTGCGAACGNCTGATCAACCGCAGTCTCACGGAATTCAGTTACNGGATGACNGCTGGAANCAAGGCTCACATTTTCATCGGCGTTCAGGTTGACGATGAACAGGACCNNGNNGNTCTGGTCAGANCACTGGACGCCGACGGTTTTCCATGNATGGACCTCAGCGGCAACGAATTCGCGAAGGTGCANCTNCGACACATGGTGGGCGGACGTCTGCCTGAATCAGCCAGACGGGCCTGCGCAGGGGACTGTCGNGAACTGCTGTACCGCTTCGAATTTCCAGAGCGTCCGGGAGCCCTGATGCGTTTTGTCAGTGCCCTTGACCCCGGCTGGAGCATCAGCATCTTTCACTATCGGAACCACGGTGCGGACGTCGGACGCATCGTCGTCGGTGTTCTGGTGCCGGAAACCGGGATGAACGACTGGACTCGGTTTCTCGATGATCTGGGTTATCCCTGCTGGGAGGAAAGCGAAAACCCGGCCTATGGGCTGTTCCTCTGAGAAATCAAGCGGTAACTTGAACCATTCAAGGGATTGCGATGCTTTCTCCATCCCTGGCGACCCGCCTGGAGGCGATTCTTTATCTCAAGGGTCGTCCCGTCAGCATCGCCGAGCTGACCGAACTGGCTGACGTTGATCGGAAGTCCGTCGAAGAAGCACTTGTTGCACTCACTGCGGCTTATGCCCAGAGGGAAAGTGCCCTGGAAATCATTCAACAGAACGGTCGTTACGGACTCCAGCTCCGGCCTGGCCTGGGAGACCTTGTGCAGGATCTTCTCCCCGTCAACCTCTCCACGGCAACGTTGAGGACCCTCGCCACGATTGCTCTTAAGAAGAGGATTCTCCAGTCAGAACTGGTCGATCTTCGTGGTTCAGGCGCCTATGACCACATCAAGGATCTGATGGCACAGGAATTCATCGAGAGACGACGGCAGAGTGAAGGACGCTCGTACTGGCTGACGTTGACGGAAAAATTTCACCGAACCTTCTCAGTACTTCCTGACCTTGGGCCAACCGATCTCTCCGAAGCTGCATAAAGTCAGAACAGACCCGTTGTTGTTATGGAAGCCTTGCCCGTCACGTTGTTACAGGTTCTTGCCCAGACCCTGCAGATCTATTCACTGGTCTTGATCGTCCGGGTGTTGCTCAGCTGGTTCCCGAATCTGGACTGGGGAAATCCTGTGCTCAGCAGCGTCAGTGCCATCACTGATCCCTATCTGAATGCATTTCGAGGCCTGATTCCTCCTCTTGGTGGGATTGATCTGTCGGCAATTCTGGCTTTCCTCGCCCTGAATCTTCTCCAGGGACTGATCACTCAGTCGATCAGTGCTTTCTATCTGTCAGGCAACACCTGGTGATCACTCAGCCCTGATACCCAGCTCCAGTGGAAGTAAATCATCATCATCCAGGTCAGCACGGCTGCGAACGGGCGCTGTAAAGCCTCTGGCCTTTGGGTTTTTGACGATGAAGGGCCCGGGTGTTCCTGCAGGAACAGAAAGGCGAAGAGCAAATTCATGTTTACCCGGCTCAACATCTCCGATCGACCCGACTCGGGTTCGATTCTGAAGAACGGGTTCACCGGTGGCGTCGAGGATCCTTGCGAAAACATCGGTGTCGATGATCGGGCGTCGACCACGGTTGTCCACCTCCCCACGAAGCACATAACAACTGGCGCCGACGGCCCTGGAAAGATCCGGCTGACTGCCGGGGTCAGCATCTGCGCAAGGGTCCAGCTGGACGGCGCTGAGGGTCAGCTCCGCGGACCACGCCGGTTGCAGCGGCCCGAACACGCAGACCACGGTCAGCAGAAAGGCAAATAATCGTCGGGACATCACATGCGATCAGCGTTGGTCTCCACTGCCGGCGATGCGACCCCTGGCCGCACGGCTGGACAGTTTGGCGAGATTCGCCGCAGCGACCTCTTCAAGGTCATAACCGAGTTCACGGGATAATTGAGCGACGTACCAGAGCACATCACCAAGCTCAAGTTTGATTGCCTCCCGTGTTTCAGCGTCGAACACTCCATCCCGATCCCTCAGAACCTTCTTCACCTTGTCCGCCACTTCACCGGCTTCGCCCGTGAGGCCAAGGGTTGGATAGATCGGGT
>NYUU01000079.1 GCA_002684175.1 Synechococcus sp. CPC35 | reverse complement strand
AGATGGTGTAGGCAGCGCTGTGTCATTAACAGTCGACGGAGTAACAATTGCAGAGGAAGATATAGAAACTTACAACGTTACCGGCCAGAGACTAGGATATCCAATTGCAGATGCAACTGCTTCAATGGCAAAAATAGATTTACAAGTAAACAATCCTTTGATTGGTGGTGAGACTCCTACATCTTTAACAATTAATAGAGGACATAAATTTAAAACAGTGTATGATGGATTTACATATCCATATGTTGCTCTTGCTTCACAAACAATTTCTCCATTAAATGGTGTCTTTAAATTTGAAGACCTTGAACTTTATCAAGGTAAAATGAATTCAGATATCTTTGCATACAATGGACAGATTCAGAATCAAAGATTTCCATTAACAGAAGAACTTGTAGATACCTCAACAGTTACAGTTACAGTACAATCAACAGGTGGTGGTTCATCTGCATGGTCAAAGTCAGAAGA
The DNA here is from genome assembly GCA_002684175.1 of Synechococcus sp. CPC35. GTDB lineage: Bacteria > Cyanobacteriota > Cyanobacteriia > PCC-6307 > Cyanobiaceae > Parasynechococcus. The sequence continues at coordinate 16,847 of NYUU01000079.1, read as the reverse complement.
TATTAGTGGTGTAGATAAAGATACTAAAGTATGGTATGTTCAAGAAAATGACCAAGGACAATTTGAAATATACTTTGGTGATGGTGTTATTAGTGCAGAACCTTTAGATGGAGACACAATAACAATATCATACTTGGTAACAGATGACCAACATACAGAAGGTGCAAGTCAGTTTACTATGACTGATGCAATTGGTGGTAATTCAGATGTAACTTTAATTACTAAAACTGCATCATCTGGTGGTAAAGCAAAAGAAAGTATTGAATCAATTAGATTTGCAGCTTCTAAGTTTTACACCTCACAAAACAGATTAGTCACAGTAGATGACTACAAATCAAAATTACAAACATTATATCCTGGCGCAGATTCTATATCAGTCTGGGGTGGTGAAGATAATAATCCACCACAATATGGAAAAATATTCATTGCAATTAAACCTTCACAAAATGTAAATAAATTAACCTCATCTGAAAAAACTTTATTAAGAGACAAGATGAGAAGACTAAATATGTTAACAGTCAGACCAGAAATAATTGATGCAGATATTATAGATATCCTAGTGACAACTACATTTAAGTTCAATCCTAGAGCAACAACTAAAACTGTCTCTGAACTAGAAACACTTGTAAGAGCTGCAATCATTACACATGACAGTACTTACCTAAGTGGGTTTGATAGTATCTTTAGGCACTCAGTTCTAGCAAAAGACATAGACAGTGCAGAATCTTCGATTCTTTCGAATATTACAACTGTCAAACTTAGAAAAACTGTGACTCCTACTTTTGGACAATCCAAAGGTTATGAAGTGGAGTTTGGAGAAGGAAATAAATTTTATAATCCTCACAGTGGACATAACAAACATGGTGGTGGTATTATAGAAACCACTGGATTCTTAGTATCTGGATTTACAGATACTTTCTATTTTGATGATGATGGAGAAGGAAATCTAAGACGATATTCTTTAAGTGGTTCGACAAGAGTCTACGCAGACAGTCAAGCAGGAACAGTAGACTATTCAAATGGTAAAATAACAATTAATGGTATTAATGTACTTTCAACAATTAATACAGATGACACAATTCACTTTACAGTGATTCCGAATTCATTTGATAGTGTTGCATATAGAAGTAATCTTCTAGACATCAACACATCATTGATAAAGGTAACTGGTGCAACAGACACCATTGCCTCTGGTGATACGAGTGCTGGGGTGGGATATACATCCTCATCTAGTTACTCCTAAACTATGATTCGTGTATATGCACGAAGTAACATTCCCACATGTTGTGGGTTTTTAACATGCTAATTTAGAGAGGAAATAAAAATGGCAGATAAAAAAGTAACAGCATTGTCCGACTTAGGGACAGGCATCGCAGGTGAAGACTTGCTTCATGTTATTGACGACCCTTCTGGTACTCCAGTAAACAAAAAGGTTACAGTCAGTAATGTTTTAAATAACCTTCCAGACTACCTTGGTTTTGCACAATCAGCTGAAGCTGTAACATTCAGTTCAAACGCTGCAACTGCAACAGTAGGTAAGTTCGGACATTATATAACTTCAAGTTCAAGTGGAACTGATATCCTAACTTTAGGAAATGGTTCAACAGGTCAAGTTAAATATTTTTGTCTAGTATCCGATGGTGGTGCTAATGCAAGAATAACTCCATCTGGTACTTTTACTGGTGGTTCATATGTGCAACTTGATACAGCTGGTGACAGTGTACAAATGTTGTACACAGGTTCAACTTATGGTTGGGTTGTTATTGGTGGTAATTCTTACACTATTGCATAAGGATAATTAGTAATGCCAATTCTCAATGACAGGATAGTAGACCAGATTGATGAACTCTTACCAGAGTACATTAGTGAGGAAGGACAAGGACTTAAACAGTTTTTGTCTGCATACTTCGACTTTCTTGAGAAAGGTATTCTTATCTTTGAACAAGGTACAGACCTTGAGACAATAGGATTAGAAGATGGAGAGGGTTCAGTCTTACAAGAAACTGCAACCTTCTCTCCATCACCTTTAGATAAAGCAAAATTCTTGTACGAACAAAATTCTTTAGGAACTACACAAACTGGTTCTTGGGAAATAGGTGAATATGTAGTTGGGTCAACATCTGGTGCAACTGCAAGAATAGATGTTATAGGAAATACATCTAATAAACTTTATGTTGAAATGTTCACCGAATCACAATTCCTAATAGGTGAAACTATTGTTGGTCAAAATAGTAGTTATACTGCAAAGGCAAATTCATTTGAAGGTGGTGCATTGTTCGCTGCAAACAATCTATTAGATTATGCAGATGTAGACAAAACCACTGGTGACTTTTTGGAATTCTTCCGAAAAGACTTCATGCCTTCAATTGACACAAAAATAATTGCAGATAAAAGATTACTTGCAAAACACATTAATAATATCTATCTTGCAAAAGGTAGTATGGCATCATATGATTTCTTGTTTAGAGTATTATATGGTGAGGATATAGAAATTGCATATCCTAGAGATAACATTGTAAAACCATCTGAATCCAAATGGACAGAATCAACAGTATTACATTTATTCTCAGAAAAAAATCTACTCGAATATGCAAAAGGAAAAATTGTAAAAAGAGAACAAGGTAGAGTAGTAACAAATATACAAGCAGACACAATCACCAGAGTAACTTCTGGAGAAGGAGATAATGTTTACCGAGTGGTAATCATGGAGCCTTACATAGGTTCACTAGACATTGGTGATAAGATAGAATTACAATCAAGAGAAACAGAACTTAAGTTTCATAATGCAGTAGTAAGAGGTATAGTTTCAGACCTTGACGAAGACAATAGTAATGTCATGGTCAGACTTGAGTCTGGAACTGGAACAGGATTCTTCTCATCTGAATCAGATGATACTGAAGCATTCCAATTAGAAACTGAAACAGACAATGTAAATCCAGATGTCAATAATCTTCTCTTATTAGAAGAAGGAACACAGGTAGACAATAGTAATAACGAAGTCCATGGTAGAACACCAATCTTAGTTAGAGAAACAGTAAACACACCTTTAACAGAAGCTGTAATTGGTGGTGCAATGAAGTCCGAAGAAAATTCAAAAGGGTCATTGTATTCTATATCAGAAAATGTTACAGTTAATTTACCACAATCAGAAATTGGTGTAGGTCAATTTGCAAAAACACTTGTAGGTAATATTGAAGATGGTAAGGTAGAAAAGGTTTTAGTAGACCCATCACAAAGAGGTACAGGATACGAAGATGGTGACTTAGTTGTATTTGATAATACAGGAAGTGGTGGAACACTTTCATTGGGTGAGGTTACTTCTATATCTGGTGATATACTTTTAGAAAGTGGAACTACATTTGGTTCATTTGAATTCACTGCAACAGGTGGACAAACTACATTCTCTGGAAAAGATAATCATAATAATCTTTTAGTTTATGATGCAGAAAAAATATTAGTAAGAGTTAAAAGAGCAGATGCAACACAGAACATAACTGCACAAGGTGGTAATGTTTCATTCTCAGTATTTGAAGAAGTACGAGGAGCTGCAAACATAGGTCTCAATGGAAACTCTATTGTCTTTATAGGAACTTATGCACAGAATGGACATGCAAATTATGTTGGTAACGCAGGAACAGTGATAGAAGTATTTGCAGACCCAGAAGAAACAACTTTAATTTTAGAAGATGGATTACAGTCAACAGGAGAGAACAAAGTACTCTTTGACCAATCTGGTGCAAACCCAACAGGTGCAATATCAAGAGTTAGAATGTTAACTAGTGGTGTAGGATATCAATCCCTTCCACAAGCATTTGTTGGTGGTGAAGTTTTCTACTCAGAAGAAACAACACCTAATTTTACTATTGGTGAAACAGTAACATCTGGAACAACAACAGGAAGATTAGTTGACCACGATAAAGGTGCAAACAAACTTATCATTGCAAAACTACAAACTACAACCGACACTACAACATTTAGTGTAGGTAATACAGTTACAGGTTCAGCTTCTGGTGCAACTGCAACAGTCAAACAAAATAGTTTTACTACAGGTGTTGGTGCAAAACTTTTACCTTATGGTGATAAGATTGGTTCAATAGGACAACTAAGAATTATAGAAGAAGGTAATCACTTTGATAAATCTTCTGGTATACCAGACTTTAGAAATCATTTTATTTATGGTAGAGCATCTGGTATTCCAGTAGTTGATACTACAGTTACAGGTGCAGCTTCTGGTGCAACAGGTACAATTAAGATTGTAGATGGTGATAAAAACATTGTAAGTATTGAACCTACACAAGGTATGTTTAGAAAGGGTGAAACTGTAACTGCATCCGACAGTAAAACATTCCAGATATTAGAAGGTAACCCAGCAACAGTAGGTGCAAAAAATAATTCAATTAGTAAAGTAGATGGTAACTATACAAGTGATGTAGGTTTCCCATCTGTAACTGCACAAAGAATACAGGATTCAAAATTCTACCAAGACTTCTCATATGTAATTAAAGTTGGTCAAAGTATTAATAACTATCGTTCAGTTGTACAACAATTATTAAACCCAGCAGGTACAATATTCTTTGGAGAAGTTGCAATTGTTAATAATCTAGATGGTAGTGCAGAAGCTTACAGAACAGGTTCTAACGATGATGGGTTCGATGGTGACAGAGTTACAAGGTCATTTGTACCAACACTTTATATTGGTTCTAAGATTGACCCAGCAAAAGTTATTCTAGAAGAAGGAACAGTTGCATCTGGAGAAGAAGATGTATTCTATGCAGAAGAACAAAACATAATTTATGAAGACAACTCTGGTGTTGTAGTAACTGAAAGATTCCTTGCAGATGATAAGTTACAATTAACATTAAGTACAACTGATATGGCACCANCTGGTTCAACTGCATTTACANTTGGAGAAACAGTATCACAGAATTTATTCAAAACACAAAGTGGAGACATTGCAACAATCACAGGTAGAGTNGTATCTAAATCTGGAAATACATTAATTATTGACAACATTATTCCAGACCATACTGCAATGAAACAATTAACTTCCGAAGGTGGAAGAGCAGGTGTCTTTGGTTTGTTTAAAGAGACACATGGTGATTGGAAAACAGACCAATCAGATACAGATATAGAATTTGTCCATGGTATTGTTGGTTCATCTTCTGGTAAGAAAGCAATTGTTAATACAGTAGTAGATGCAAGTACTAAGACAGACCAAGGTTCTGGACAAGCATTTATTATAGGACAGGATATTACAGAATCAGATGTTGGATTGTATGATAGGATTATTCGTGCAAATGTAACTGCACATGGTCATGAGGTTGTAAAAGAATTAGAGATATATCCTCATTATGCACATACCAGAATCTATTATAACACTTTAGACAATGCATTGTCAATAGGTCAAAATGTAAAAGGTGCATCTTCTGGTAAGTTAGGTCGTGTTATGGAACACGATACAGTTAATAAGTTTATTATTGTATGGGAAGGTGCAGATTTACTTGGTGCAAACTTAGGAAGTTTTACAACTGAGGCAATCACAAACGAATCTGGTGGTACAACACACTTTACTGCAACGACAGTAGAAGAACATCATGTCCATGAGGGAATAGTTAAAGTTGACATAGGTCATAACTCTCCAGTATCAGTTCCAAGTAGACCATCATTATCGGTTGACCCTAAAAGAGATATTGCAGTTGAATTCTATGAAGGTGCAAACAGACAACAAAGAAAGAACATTACAATACTACAAACCTTTGCAAGTGCAAATACTAAATCTGGTAGAACATTAACTATAGTTCCAGATAGTAAAGAAGATGCAAATCAACAGGGTCTAAGAGGTAGTGGTGCAACAACTACAATTGCATATACAGGTGGATTAGATTGGGGTGAAACAATTAAGAGTGCAAATAGAGATTCTATAATTAATAACCTTGCAACAGGAAATAGTAATCACTTAGTTCCATCCGATGCAAAAAGAATTAACTCAGTTGCAAATGTCGATGAAGAATTTATAATTACAGAAGATGGTTCATATCTAATAGAAGAGATTGACCATGGATTCTTAATGGCAGAACCAGAACCAGAAAGATACAATTCTTTAACTACAACCGATGGAAAATATTATGTTGGAGACAAGTGGACAGTAGATGCAACAGAAGAAATAACACTGGAAGATGATAGTAGACTTGCATTAGAAGAAGCAACACATATAGAAAAACACGAAAGATTTGTGACTGAAAGGTCATTTAANTTGGGTTCATACTTTATAATATCCGATGTACAAGANACACTTGTATATGAAGATGGTACTAGAGTAATCCAAGAAANTGCAATATCATTTGGTGAACCAGTNGAAAGACTTGGCCCNACACTAGGTGACCTTGCAAAAATAGGGTTCTCTCAATCCCTTAAATTTGAGGAAAGGATAACACAGGAAGATGGTGATAATATTCTCATGGAGAATGAAGCAGGTAGAGTACTTGTAGAAGCACCTTATGAAGGTGTTAAAATTAGTGATATAAGTACTTTATATCCAAATGAAAGTGTTTCTGATTTACAGGAACATGTAGGTAGGAAAATGATATTAAATTACCCAGCTTCTGTACAATCTGGTGTATAAATACATATAAATACTTACTAGTATTAATTTTTAACTTAGAGGAAAGGATAAAATGGCAGCGATAATTACCGAAAAATTTCGTCTCCACAACGCAAAGGAATTCAAACAAAGTGCAACCGAAACTGGTAATGCAATGTATATGTTTATTGGAAGACCTTTATCGTGGACAGATGATTCAAACCCGCCGACTCCAGTAGACTCTCTAAATGATGAGTATGATGCATATGCAAATATGACAGCACTTAAAAAAGTTTCATCAACAGATGTAAGTCATGCCATTATCCGAAGAGACTGGACAAGTGGAACAAAATATGATGAGTATAGGCATAATTACACATCAAGTAACAAATCAACAAGTAATGCATCTACTTTATGGGCATCAACATTTCATGTTGTAACCAGTGATTACAATGTATATAAAGTAATCTCAAATAATAATGGTGCAGACTCAACAGTTATGCCAACAGGTACTTCAACAAACATCTTAACAACAGGTGATGGATACAAATGGAAATTTATGTATTCTATCTCTGCATCCGATGTTATTAAATTTGTAACATCTGATTTCATACCAGTAAAAACTATTGGTGCAAAAGCAGGAGTTGAGGGTGATGTTGGTGGACTAGGAACTGCAGCTGCAGATGATAACTCTGCACAATGGGATGTAGAAAATGGTGCAACAGATGGTACTATAGAACATGCAAGAGTCACAGCAGGTGGTTCTTCATATGGTTCAGATGGTAACTTNAATGTTGCAATTAGTGGTGATGGTGCAAGTGGACAACTACAAGTAACAGTGTCTTCTGGTGCTATTACAGCAGTAACAGTAAATGCAGTGGGTAGTGGATACTCAGTTGCAAGTATAGATAATGCATTACTCAGAACTGCAACAAGTTCTTCTGGAACTGGTGCAGCTTTTGATATAATCATTAGTCCTAAAAATGGACATGGGTCAGACCCAGTAGAAGAATTAGGTGGAAACTATGTCATCGTAAACTCTCGATTAGAATATGCAGAGGGTTCTGGTGACTTCCCAACAGATAACGACTTTAGACAAATTGGTTTAATTGTAAATCCAACCAATGCTGGTGGTAACACTTTGTCAAGTGCAACAACATTAAGTGCATTAAATAGAATTACATTACAGTCTGGTGCAACAATGCCAGCAGTTGACTCTACAATAGCAAGTGCAGCTTCCATAACAAGTGGAACTGCAACAGGTAAAGTAGTATCAGTTGATTCAACTAATAGATATGTTTATTATCTACCAAGTGTAGATTCAGTTGGAAACTTTAATGCATTTGCAAATAGCAATGGTGTTTTTGTAGGTAGTACACAAAAAGGTACTATCAACNCAAGTAATGGTGTAAGTGCAGCGTATCCAGAAGTACAAAGAAACTCTGGTGACATTGTATACTTAGAAAATCGTGGTGCAGTAGCAAGGGCAGCTGACCAGATTGAGGATATTAAACTAATAATTGAAATGTAGGATAACTAACAGTGGCTCAAAAAACAGACCTTAATGTTAGTCCTTATTATGATGATTTTGCAGAGGATAAGAGTTTTCATCGTATCCTCTTCAAACCATCTGCAGCCATACAGGCTAGGGAACTAACACAATTACAATCAATACTTCAAAATCAAATTGAACGATTTGGTTCTCACATGTTCAAAGAGGGTGCAATCATCCTTGGTGCAAGAACTAATTATGACAATCAATACTTTGGAGTAAGGGTTGAAGANANTAATCCAAATGGNNNTGGNGTGTCNAGCNACNGAANCTTTTCGTGCAGANNCANTNGGTAAATTNTNTNAAGGANNAACNTCTGGTGTTGTAGGTAAAGTTGTAAACTCAAGTCAGAAAACTACAACTGATAATCTAACATTACATGTTAAATATCAAGCAACAGGTAACTCTGGTTCTACATTCTTTACAGAATTTCAAGATGGTGAAATAATAGATGAAGTAACTCAAGATGCAAATGGTCTTGGTGGATATTCTTCTGTATCATCAAATAATCAATTTAAGATTTTTTCAGTAGCAGGTTCTATTAATGTAGGGTCTATGGTAGGTTCAGCTGCAAGTATATCAGAAGGTATCATTTATACTAGAGGTATGTTTGTACAAGTTCCAGCACAAACAATTATTTTAGAAAAGTATTCTAATACTCCATCCTATAAGGTTGGTGTAGATATTGCAGAAACCTTTACAACTTATACAGAGGATACAACTTTACTAGATAATGCACAGGGTTCATCAAATGAAAATGCGCCAGGTGCTGACAGATTAAAAGTACAATTAACTCTTGCAAAGAAATCGTTAACTGCAACAGACTCAACAGACTTTATTGAATTAATGAGATTGTCTGCTGGTGAAGTAGTTAGAAAACAAGAGATTACAGAATATAATAGAATTCAAGAAACACTTGCAAGAAGAACATTCGATGAGTCTGGTGATTACACTTTACAACCATTTACTCTTGCATTTAGAGAACACTTAAACGACTTATCAAATAATGGTGTTTATACTTCAACATCAACTCCAATTGGAGATGAATCCAAATTTATTGCAGTAGTATCTGCTGGTAAATCTTATGTAAGAGGATTCGAAGTAGACAAACAAACTCCTTCATTTTTAACTTTCGATAAAGCAAGAACAACTGCATCAAAAGATAATGTTGCATCTGCATTTAGAATAGGTAACTTCTTAAAGATTAATAATGTATATGGTCTACCAGATATTGGTGATACTGGAGATTTATCTGCATTCTCAACAGTCACACTTATGGACACTGCAAAGGGTTCAGTTGCAAGTGATGATGGTGGTGGAAGTGAAATAGGTTTTGCAAGAGTAAGAGCATACGAAAACTTTGATACATCAAGTGATGCATTACATTTATTTGATGTTCAGATGTTTACAAAATTAACAACTGCATCAGTATCATTTTCTAAAGGACAAAAAATTGTTGGTTCTGTTTCTGGTGCAACAGGTATTGTTGCAAAAGCAGTATCAAGTGGAACAACAGTATTAGTACATAGTGTTGTAGGACAATTTAATACTAGTGATGTAGTAAGAAAAATACAAAATGCATCTGGTGGTGTAGCTGTCAGTGCAACAAGAATATTTGATATTGGTAGAATAAGAAGAGTACATCAAGATAGAGGAACAGGTGTATTCCAAGAATTTGGTGGAGATGTAGTATTAGAAGATAACTTCACATTAACAGGTAGTGCATTTGGTACTGTTGATGGTGATTCTGCAAACGATACCATAACAGGTGTTGCATCTAAGTTCACTTCTGAATTAATCGAAGGGGATAAACTATTATTCCCAGATGGTAGTAACTCAACTGTAATTTCTGTTACAGATAATGACACAGCAATAGTAACTGATTTATCTGCATCATTCAATGGTTCAGTAGTAAGACAAAGAGCAAAATTTTATAAACCAGACCAAACAGTTGCAATATCTGGATTACCTAACTCTGGTATCAAAGACATTTCAATCGAAACAGAAGTAGTACGAAGAGAAGTAATAGTACAATCAAGTGGTACAGGAATATGCACAGTAACATCCTCAGATGGTACATTCGTTGCATTTAATGAAGATGATTACCATGCATCAAGAAGTGATAATGGTGCTAAGATATCATTAGCTTCTAGTGATGTATCAATTAGTAATGGTTCAAACACTGGTACAGTAAACATCGATGTAGGTGTTAACAGTATAAATTGTAAAGTTATCGTAACAGTACAAAGAGGTTCAGTATCAGAATCAACTAAAACATTAGTCAAAGGTGGTGTGTTATCAGTAGACACTGCAAACTCAACATCAAGTTATGGTCAGTCATATCAACATAATGATATTACTTTAGGTATGTCAGATGTATATGCAGTAAGAGGAGTTTTTGAGGGTGGTAATGCAATATCGTCTGGTGGTGCAACTGCATCTACAGACCCAGTACCACCATCGTTTACATATACAGCAGATGCTGGAAGTAATGCATTATCTAATGGTGGTGTTGAAGTTACAGGTAGTGTTTCAAATGCAAGAGGTATTCTAATTGAGAATGACTCTAACACTTGTTTCTTCTATTACAAACAGGGTTCTGGAAAATTCCAAAATGGAGAAGGAATAACCTTTATAGATGGTTCAGAAAAATCTGGAACAATTAGTAACTTATCAAATGGTTCAAAAGAAATTACAGATAGTTTCATGTTTGACGATGGTCAAAGAGATGGATACTATGGTATATCTAAATTAACTAGAAAGAAAGGAAAACCAGCACCTAGTAATAAGTTAATGATTATTATTGACTTCTTTACTCACTCTGGTGGTGGTAATGTATTTACTGGTAATTCATATGGTACTCTTGCATTTGACGAAGTACCAAGTTATGTTGCAGATAGATTTGACCCAAGTGCATCCTTTGATGCAGATGGTGAATTCCATCTTGCAGACTCAATTGACTATAGACCAGTTGCAGCTAGACTACTAGGAACACAACCATCAAATGATATATCATCTCCACAAAATATTTCTGGTATAAGTTCTTTACCAATGTCATATAGTGCAACTGCATTTGAAGGGAATGGTTCTTTCAATCCAGACCTTGCAAAAATAGGTTCAAATGTTACAGTAGACTATGACCACTATCTTGCAAGACTTGATAGAATATTCTTAACTGCATTAGGAGAGTTTGTTGTAGTAAGTGGTGAACCTTCCGATGTACCTAAAAAAGGTGCAAAGGTTGATAATGCAATTGAAGTTGCAGAAGTATTCGTACCAGCATTTACTCCAGATGTAGGGGATATAGAAACACAATTAGTACAACACAGACGATATACCATGAGAGATATTGATGGTATGCAAAGGAGACTTACTCAATTAGAAACAGCAGTCTCACTTTCTATGTTGGAAGAAAAAACAGAAACATTACAAGTTTTAGATGACGATGGATTTGATAAATTTAAATCTGGTTTTGTTGTCGACCCATTTAAAGGTCATGGAGTTGGAGATGTATTCCATCCAGACTATGGTATTGCAGTAGACCAGAAAGAAGGTATTGCAAGACCATCACATAGAACAAATTATTTTGACCTAGAATACAATACAGGTATCTCTTCTAATATTACTAAAAGTGGTGACTTACTTACATTACCATTTACAGAAGAAGCTCATATCACTTCTAACAAAGCATCACAACAAGTCAATGTTAACCCATATGATGTTGCAAACTTTGTAGGAAGAATGGAACTAAGTCCAGACAAGGATGTTTGGCATGACATGGAACAACTACCAAGTATTACTTCATCTCAAGAAGGAAACTTTGATGCAGTATTAGCTGGTGTTGAAGTAGGTACAGTATGGAATGATTGGCAACAAACATGGGCAGGTATTCCAACTGTAACCCAACAAGTAGGTAACTTCTTAGAAAATAATATGTTAGGTGACGAACCAGAAGAGTTTGAATTACTTAGAGGTAGAAGATTTAGAAGAAGAAGACAAAGAATTAATAGGGGTAGAGGTAGAGTTGCAGTTACAACTACACAGGTTAGAACTATACCAACAAGAGAAAGAAGAAGTGGTATTATAACTAATGTAGTAGAAGATATTTCAACAACAAGAAATGATAGAGTTGTTGGTGTATCTGCAATCAACTTCATGAGAACAATAGACATTACCTTAACTGGTGAATTGTTAAAACCAAATACTGCATTAAATGTATTCTTTGATAACATCAATGTAAATGCACATTGTACTCCAGCATCTGGAACTTATGGTGTAAGTGGTGGAACNTCNAANGGAACAAAACTTAAAACNGATAANCAAGGTAAACTNANTGCAANCTTTACAGTACCAAATAATGATACNTTAAGATTTGAAACTGGTNTTAGNACTNTNAAAGTTACTGATACTGATACAGTCGATAGTGCATTGTCAACCACNTCTGCATTTNCAAACTTNATGGCAAATGGTTCATTNACTTCTACACAAACAGAAGTTATTTCTACAAGAAATGGNAGAGTANNAANTGAANCAGTAAANGAANGTAGAGCAAATCAANTTGTTNATGTTNNTACTACAACAAGATGGGTTGACCCACTTGCACAATCATTCNTNGTAGAAANAGAAGANGGTGTATTNATAAANTCTATTGAAGTATTCTTTAGTGCAAAAGATGGTGGTGGATTACCAGTAACATGTTCTATTAGACANATGTTAAATGGTTCACCAACTCAGAAGGTATTACCTTTTGCAGAGAAAACATTATATCCAAGTGANATTACAACAAGTGCAAATGCACAAACAGCTACTAAGTTTACTTTCNCAGCACCAGTATANTTGAATCCAAATACAGAATATTGTTTTGTACTTGAATCAAATTCAAATGCATACTTAGCTTGGGTTGGTCAGATGGGTGATTTCGATGTTCATACAAAAGAACCAATCGANAGACAACCATATGCTGGTGTATTATTNAAATCACAAAANAGTTCAACTTGGACTCCAGAACAATTACAAGANTTNAAATTNAATATNAANAGATGTAAGTTTAGTTCAACATCTGGTAANGTAGTTCTAGANAATAAANCAATNCCAANTAANAAATTAAAAANNAANNCAATNGANNTTNTTGGAACAAGTGATAGAGANAGAGTNANAGTATNNCATCAATCACATGGTATGTATGATGNNGATTCNAATGTAANNATNTCTGGTGTTGAGGGTGATAAAGATAATGGTATCTTNACTGCAACTANNAATGTANCTGGAACAGGNGCATGCNGNTACNTANACNGGANTAANNNNANNTGNAAGTGGAAATGGTTCTNGTGCAACNNTTGATNTANTNCTTGAATACNAANACAANTATNAGTTCACTTAAAATTAACAACCCNGGCTTNAANTATNCAGTNNNNGAANCANNTACAATTNNACANNATNNAGTTGGTGGTTCTGGTGCAACAACNTTTGCAACANTTACAGTNGNNTCNGTTGAAGANACNTTNGGTGGAATACCNATCAGTAAGATTAACACAACNCACACTGCAATACAATCATTTGATTTAGANTCATATGANATNAATGTNNCTCTAGGANANCATNTNGGTGGTACAGACAATGTNANAGGTGGTGGTGTNAATNTANTTGCANCAGAGAATATGTACTNTGATGTNGTTCATACTTTAGTACCTAATGTAATNTATCCNAANACATCTTTAGGTTCAGAACTATTTAAAACAAGTACAAANCAACCACANGGNACNGGAAATAGTTATTCNNTTGCAAATGCAAGTCANACNATTGTNTTNAACGATAATAACTTTATGACNACATCTGGTATTNTTGCATCNCANATTAANGAAACNAATGANATGGGTTCTGCAAAATCATTNAAGTTAGAACTTGANATGACAACNNNNTCTGATTTNGTATCACCAGTTGTTGATGTAGGTTCTATTGGTGCAAATACTATTATGAATAGAATTGATTCAATAAGTTCTTCTAATGATATTGCAACAAACTCAACTTNTGTTGAATCAACAGAACCAGAAGGAGATAATAACTCTGCAATCTACTGTACAAGATTAATACAATTAGAAAACCCAGCAACACAATTGAAAGTCATTTTTGATGGTTTCAAACCAGCTGGAACTGCATTAGGTGAGATTAGAACATACTTTAAATTATTGAAAGCAGATAATACTTTACCAACAGAAGAACTTGGTTGGACTGAATTTGCAACAGACAATGTACCAGATGCAGACTCAAGTAAGTTTAGGTCATATGAGTATGATGCAGATAACTTAGAAGAGTTCTTAGGATTCTCAGTTAAGATTGTAATGAAGTCAAAAGACACAACACAACCATGTGCTATAAGAGCATTTAGAGGATTAGCACTTGCCTAAGATTAAAGGAAAAGACCATCTTATAAAAGATGAATTCTCTCAAGCTGTTATAAATACAGATAGAGATGCATATACATTGTATAAAAAAAGAAANNTAATTATGCAATCTAAGAACAAAGAAATAGAAACTTTAAAAGTAGAAATGTCAGAATTAAAAGTAATGATGNCACAAATTTTGGATAAATGTAATGGCAAAGAATGTTAATAACAATGATACACTAGAAGTCTTAAGAACTTCCTATAACGACCTTGTAGATGAGGTTGGTGGATTAGGTACACTTAGAACAAGTCAAAAGGGTTCATTAGTAGATGCAGTCAATAGTATTATTGACCAGTATTTCTTTTTCCAAGATTTTGAATTTGATGGTTCAGATGGTGCTAGTTCAAACAAGACATTTAGTGGTGCAGATAACTTAGGAGAAACTCTTANGTATTCAGTTAATAGAGTTTTAGTATTTAAAAATGGTATACTACTTAGAAATGGTACAGATTATTCTGCAACAAATGGTACAAGTGTTACTCTTGTTGNTTCTGCAGCTAACTCAGATGTTATAAGAATTACATCCTTTACTGGTTCATATGAAGGTGTTGCTGGTGCAACTCAAGCTGCAACAACACAATGGACTANGACTGGTGCTGGTTCTATTTACAATCATGATACATCTGCTGGTGTAGTTATTAATGCAGANGACCAAGGTGTTGTTACAACTCCAGCTGCTGGATATGGAATTCAATTAGAATCAGATGGNGATGATATCTATTTAAATGTTGGTGGAACTTCAAACGAAGTTTACATCAATGGTAATTTAGATTTAGTCTCTGGTTCACAGATTAAAATTAATGGTTCTCAAATTACTGCAGCTGATTTATCTGGATTTACTTCAAGTGTCAGAACACAAATTAGTGCATCTGGAGATATCACATATAATAATTCTACAGGTGTCATATCATTTAGTCAAGCAGGAGCTCCAGTAACAAGTGTATTTGGTAGAACAGGTGCAGTCACATTAACAACAGCAGATGTCACAGGAGTTGTTAATACCTCAAACTTAACAGAAAATACAAATTTATTTTATACAAACGAAAGAGTTGACGATAGAGTTAATGCATTAATTACTGCTGGTACAAACATAACAACATCATATGATGATGCAGCTGGTACTTTAACAATTAATACATCTGGTAAAACTCAAGAAGAGATTGAAGACATTGTTGGTGCAATGTTCTCTGGTAATACCGAAAGTGGTCTTAGTGTANNATATCAAGACTCAGATGGTACTNTNGATTTAGATGTAGCTGACTTNTCAATTACTTTGACAGGNGATGTNACAGGNNCNGGAACAGTCACAAANNTAGGTAATGTATCTTTNGCAACTACANTTGCAGCTAACTCNGTTGCANTNGGAACAGANACANCNGGAAACTATGTTGGTACATTAGTAGCAGGAACTGCTTTAACATCAACTGGTGCAACTTCTGGTGAAGGTATTGCACATACTATAAACCTAGACAACACTGCTGTAACAGCAGATACATATGGTTCTGCAAGTGCAATCCCAACATTNACAGTTGATGCACAGGGAAGATTAACTGCAGCTAGTGAAGTATCAGTAGANACATATTCTGGATTTGAATTTGGTACAGCTTCAAATGATAAAGGACATGTTGCAGAAACAGAAAATGTCTTTATTACTGCAGCTGGAGCNTTAAATGCTTCACATTCAGAGNCAAGTGGAACACATACATTAGCACTTTCAGTAGACGATGCAACTACATCTGCAAAAGGTGTTGCCTCGTTTAATTCAACAGACTTCTCAGTATCAAGTGGTGCAGTAAGTCTAGTCCATGAACATATCGAAGATATTGTTGGTGGAATGTTATCTGGTGGTGGTGCAACCTCTGTATCATACAATGATGCAACAGGTTCAGTAACAATTAGTTCAACCGACACTAATACAAATACACAAAGAAGTGACGAAGACATTAGAGATGTTATTGGTGCAATGATATCTGGTAGTGGTGCAACTTCTGTAACATACAACGATTCAGCTAATACTTTAGTTATTAGTTCTACAGATACCGACACTAATACAAATACACAAAGAAGTGATGAAGAAATTAGGGATGTTATTGGTGCAATGATATCTGGTTCTGGTGCAACTTCTGTATCATATAATGATGCAGCCAATACTATGGTTATTAGTTCTACAGATACTAATACCGATACTAACACTGTAACAACTAACCTTGCTGGTACTGGTGTAAGTGTATCTTCTGGAACAGGTAACTCAACAATCTCTATTGGTCAAGC
>NYUU01000078.1 GCA_002684175.1 Synechococcus sp. CPC35 | reverse complement strand
AGTTCAATCTGTCTTTTGCAATTTACCATAGTAGACATTGCTTTGTCTTTAACTAAATCTCTAACAAACCTTCTACCAGTTGTGGATGTTTTCATAGACCATCCAGTATTTGATTGGTCAAACTCTGTAGGGATGTCATCAAATATCATTGCAACATCTGAGTATTGAGCTTGATGTTTATATATTTTATCTTTAACTTCTGGAGTCAATCCTTTCTTAGTTCTGGATAATTGTAGACCACCACTATCTGCAAATAGATTATGCCATGAAGGCATGAGTTCGTTTATACATTCACCATGACTTGGTTCACAATGAGAGTTGAATAACATAGAAATGTTTTGATTACCATACTTGTTATCCATAAAAGTAATCTTATCATTAAATACAGATGCATATGGAGATAAAGTTGATTTGTTATAATACAAATCACCTGTCCCCATGGTCATTCCAGAGATTACATATTCAAAATTCATCTAGTATAAAACTTCCACAATCCAAACACACTAATTATAAACCAAAAGAACTCTATTACAAGACTTGCAAGATTAGGTGTGTAAACTAAACTTACTGTAACTAGAATTGCAACCATCATATTATTAAAACTATACCAAAATCCTTTTGGGTCAATCCTATCTAATTGTAAAAGTGCATATGTTCCAATTAACAATGCAACACCTACAAACCCTATTAGGTCTGGTATACTTAACATCTATTCATTCCCCATACTATTTGCATAAACTCTGAACGAGTCTTTTCATCGTCAAAGAATGCACCACCCAATCTAGATGTAACTGTTGCAGAGTTTGTATCTTCTACACCACGACTCTTAACACAATAATGTTGTGCATTAACAACAACTGCAACATCTGGTGTATCTAGAATATATGATAATGCATGATAAATCTGTTCAGTCAATCGTTCTTGAATTTGTGGTCTTTTAGAGAAGTACTCTACAATACGATTCATTTTACTAAGTCCTAATACTTTCTTATTAGGTATATATGCGACTGCAGCTAGACCATCAATAACTACAAAGTGATGTTCACAATTAGATTGAACTGCAATGTTAGTCTCAACAATCATATTCTCATACTTCATTTTGTTGTCTACAGCTGTGCATTTTGGAAATGCATTATAGTCAAGACCCCAGAATATTTCATTTACATACATCTTTGCAACTCTATTTGGTGTATCCATTAGACTATCGTCATCTAAATCAAGACCCAATGTTTTCATGATGTATTTCATGTGTCGACTAATCTCGTCAATCTTATCAGTTCTAGTGAACCCATTTTCTTTTACTGGTGTTTCAACACCCATCTTAACTAGATGTTCATGTACTCTTTGACCTAGTTCTGAGTCAGTTTTCGTTTTGTTATATGCCATTTTATACCTTCCAATTTCCTTTAAGTATCATTGCCTTAAGAATATCTTTATCTTCTTTTCCTCTCCACTTACCATTATAAACTGGGTTTTTAATGTCGTCAAGGAATTCAGATTCCCAAGGATTGTTTTCCCAGTAATCACTAGGAGTATCAATTCTATTATTAACTAGTGAAACCCATTTTCTGAAACATGCTTTGCATTGTCCACAATGTTTTTCACCACCTTCGTAACAAGAATATGAAGTTAATAGTTCTTCTATACTACCACCTTGTTGTACATATTCTCTTACTAATTCTGTTTTTGTTTTATCTTTGAATGGTGATTCTATTTTAAATTTTCTTTCTTCTGTCCAATGTTGTTCTTGCCACATATGATTTAGTAAGTCTTCCATTCTAAGATAGAATTTTTCATCTTTATCAAAAGACCTATCACCACTTACAGAACCCAACATGATATGTTCACCATAATGTGATGCAAGTAAAACTAAATGTGCATTTCTATTTGGTACTATTGCATCGTCTCTTTCATATTGACCTAGATTAAGTACATCATCCAAGTAGATAATATCTTTACCTTCTGGAAATGACTCTCGTTCTCTCTTATCATAATTAGAATTCATACTAATGTTTAACAGAACATCTGGTTCTAATAGGAAGTCAATCATTAGACTATCCATACCACCAGAATAAAGAAGTACAGATTTACCTCTGACTTGTTCTCTCATGTCTGTTATCATCTTCATGTTCCGATTTGATTCCCAAATATGTAACAATGAACTCTTGCAGATACATTGTATCCTCTGTCTATTGTTTGTTCTACAATTTCTTTTGCATTATCTTTTTGTGTTTCTTCTAATGCACCTACAGGCATAATCCATATAGGATATTCAATACCATGGTCTCTAAACTGTACAATTGCATCTTCAATCTCATCCCATGATTCATCTGTTCCATTAGATACAAATTTCAATTGACCATTTCTTGATATATCATGATACATCTTGACAACTTTAGGTCTTACTACATCTTTCTCACCACTTACTGAAAACATTTTAGGACTTACTGAATAAAAAAACTCAGTACCTAAATCTTTTTGATATCTCAATTGTGCCTCTTGAAGTTCTGGAAATATTGGTGCAGTTCCATTTGTTTCAATTGTTATACTTGGTGGCATATTAAGATGTTCCATAATTGCAACTTGATTCTTTTGTGCAGCTTTCAACATAGGTTCACCACCTGTAAATGCAAGATGAAATTGTGGACTAGTCATAATCTTATTTAATCTATCTGCAACTACTTCTGGTGTTTCATTTTTTTGTAACTTTACAAACTTCTTAGACCATGAATAAGANGANTCACAACCATATTTNAATACTGGTANTTCTTCTACNGATGTAATGTNTGTTNNATCNATNTNNTNNTAAGGTAATNCATANGTNGATGGGTCTTTTGGATTCTTTTGTCCAAAACCACTACACTCAAGATTGCACCCAAAGAATCTTATCCATGCAGTTGGGACTCCAGTGTAATGTCCNTCNCCTTGNATACTTCTAAAAATTTCCGAATACAGCACTATTAGCTCCATGTTCAAAACATCTAACCGATTTGATTTGAACTCTTTCGTCATTGAAATGTAATGCACAAAAGTTATATACTTCTTCTGCAAACATTTCACAACCCACATTCAACATAACTCTTAGGTCAANGAGACCTGTGTTACTNAACTCTGTAAAAGTATTTAGCATAGGGTCATCCTNTGCAACTACAGTTGTATGGTCGAATGTTTCTTTAAGGAAGTCTTTTAGTTTACCTAAGTCACCAAAATCTATAACCCAATTTCTTTTGTCTAGTTCTGATGCTTCGAATGTAACTTCGAAACCCAGTGCATATCCATGTATTAGACTACAATGAGAAGTTGCTTTCCATTGTCTAAATGCACATGATAANCCTGTTTCATTACCATAGGTTTTGATTACTCTGTATTTCATTTTGATACCTTCCTAACGCGGTTTATTTGTTTGATATGTTTGTTACCTTTGTGTAACACATATATTTATAGTTCTTTATCACTCCANAATTTTGGGAATGGAATTGCTTGATACATTTTTCCATCAAGTGACCATTGAAAATCTATATGTTNTTGTTCAGNAAAATAAATAGATTCTGGAAAAATATCAAATGCAACTGTTACTCTTGGTTTATCTCCTGTCCAAGGAGACGATGCATGTTCATATCCACTAGAAGAGTATATNAACATATCATCATAATCGTTATGTACAATCCANTCTTCTTCTGGTTGGTCTGGACTTACCCTATAGGTTGTTGTAGATGGTTCTACATTTGCACAATAAAATCCATGATAGATATGTGGATGCATTTCTTCAATATGTTTGTGGAATGGTATGTGGTCATAACCTTTATCATTTTGTTTCTTATTATATACATTAAACCATCCATGTATATAATAAGGTTCTTCTGCANCTTGTACTTGAGGATTAGAATAGAAAAACTTATTTAGTTTCCAGTAGATATCTGCAAAGGGTCTCAATCCAAATGTGAATGGATTGTAAGTATTAAAATCTTGAGTCTCTTTTGTATCTAAATCAAAATTATGTTGTTTNTCCATTTCTTCATCTGCACTACCATCCTTAGCTGAACGAACATATGCACGAAGGTTATCACTAAATTGATTTGGTGTTGGAGTTCCATCTTCACTATGTGCAAAGAATGGATGGTTTTCATTTTCAATACACCAATCAGTAATAAACTCATGGTCTATTCCACAATCTTTTTGTATAAAAAANTTAGAATTCTTTAGTTCCACTTCTATCCTCATANTCNANNNGTACTATTACNTCATCACCTTTTCTTATTCCATTNTNATACAANTGTGAATACATTTGGTTTGCACCNTTTCTTATTCCATTATATTCTCCCCANGAATANATGCAGAAAAATACAANAGANANTATTAGTAATGNAATTATTTCCATCTACATTCCATCATTAGTTCTGTTAAACATGCAACTATGTTGACTTCTTGGTCAACTACAAATGCAGATTTGTAACTGTAATCTGCAATTATAATAACTGCTTGTGGTATACTTTGTGGTTCAAGAACCTCATAAAGTTTATCATAAATCTTTCTAAAAAGTTTTACTGGGTCGTTATCTACATTTTGTGCAACCCACTTTCTCATATCAGTAAATCTTTTTGCTTTGATATGTCCTAGTAATTCTGCAACACTTTCATCTGCAATATTAGATAATATACCTACATCTATACTACCACTTACTCCATATCTTTGCAGTTCATTAATAGTTCTACGAAAGTCTGGGAAGTATTTCATTACCAACTCTTGTAATACTTCTGAATTATATTTTACACCTTCATTATCAAGTATCATCATAAGTCTTGCCATGAATACAGATGCAAGTCTTGGTCTTTCAGATGGTGGTATCTTGAAGTCGATGATAGTACATCGAGAATGTAATGGTGGGATTAATCTGTTTTTGTAATTACATGTAAATATAAATCTACAATTCTTATGGAATTCTTCTATGAATCCACGAAGTGCTGGTTGAGTTGATTGTGCATTGAGATAGTCTGCCTCATCGAGGATAACTACTTTGTTCCCACCTTGTAGGGAAACTGTAGATGCAAAGTTTTTGATTTTAGTTCTAAGGACATCGATTCCAGATTCTTCTGAACCATTGATTAGGATATAATCACAACCATGCATTTCACATAATGCTTTTGCAATAGTAGTCTTACCTGTACCTGCTGTACCAGTAAGAATCATATTTGGTATTTCACCTTTGATATCAAAAAATGTTTGTTTGATATCAGCTGGAAGGACACAATCCTCTATTGTTTTTGGTCGATACTTCTCAACCCATAAAAATTCATCATTCATATATTCACCATTTCATTATAAAGATGACTCATAATCCCACCATTATGAACCGAATTCAACCCCAGAGAGAGAACAGTTGAACACCCTTGGATACCAATGTCTAGTACCTACAGAAGTATTTATCACGAACCAAATACTGAATCTGGTTCTAGTGCAATAAAATACTCAAGTCCTTTTGTTTTTGCAACGAATTGAGAAAGACCTTTAGATGAAACATAAACAGTATATTCATCATTTACAATCTTAATGTTTTCCATTTTAAAGTTCATTGCATATGTTTGTCCATCACCATCCATGATAACTTCACTAAACTGATTACTTGATGGATTCTTCTTATCTTTAACAGTCAATGTAACAACTGTTCCATTACTTTCCAGAACTAAATCTGGTAAAGATAATACTGCACTTGCTTTCTTTAACTTAGATAACAAGTTATCATCAATATCAAATACAACTTCTGGATTTGGCATAGTGATATCTTTCTCTGGTGGAGAAATAATCATTGATGCATCTGCATAGTTGTATGTTGCACTTGCACCATCACCACTAATGTTCACAGACTTTTCACCAAAGTCAAACTCTGCATCATTACCTAACAATGATATTGTTGCAAGAAACTCTGGAAGGTCATATACAGAAAACTGACTTGCAAAATTATCAGTTAACTTTGCCTTACCAAAGATATTTTTCATTGGAGAGATTGTTTTAATCTCATTCCCAGTTTGTACTGTAATACCATTATTGATACTACTAAAGTTTGTTAGAACTTCTAATGTACTTTCACTTATTTTCATAATTACTCCTATAACTATAATGCAGCTCTCGTATCCACTTCTTTATCATGCACATGGAGAGCAAATAGTGCATAGTGTAAAACTTTCATGAGGTCTGCACGATTATGTCCTTGTTTCTTTCCATATCGTTGTGCATATTTAAGAATGTTTCCAATACAGAAACCTTCTCCATGACCACCATCAATTATAAATTCAGTTGCTTGATATTGATTTTGTGAATAATGTTGGTCATAAGTTTTATTCACATATTCAATTAATTGTGCAATGTATTTGTCCTCATCGTATTTGTAATCGATGCATTTTATATTTGTTTTTTCATTCATAATATTATTATCTCACAGAAATGGTATATGTCAAGTTTAAAAATTATCTGCATCTAATCCAAAGTCTTCAATGAATTGTCTTTTCAGTGTATTTTTTACTATTGTATCAGATAAGTTT
>NYUU01000077.1 GCA_002684175.1 Synechococcus sp. CPC35 | reverse complement strand
GTGGTCTTGCCGGCAGCGGAGGGGCCACAGATGCAGATGATCGGCAGACCGGCAGGCAAGGATCCAGTCGACAACGGAAATCATGCTGACAGGACGACAACCTGAGAAAATACTCAGAACGGTAGCCGTTGCTACAGAAAAAGATTATGCTGAAATCACGTTGAGCTTCCTGTACGAAGCTGCAGTCAGACCCATGTCAGGCAACGGGGGCGTGGGCACTGAAGGAGTCAAGCGATGAACACTCTTCAACTGATCAAAGCCCGCGCCCTGAAAACCCAGGCCATGGACCGGGCCCGCCTGCTGATGGCCAAAACCTTCGGCAACCCCGATTACACCGACGCGGATCACACACCTCTGAAGGAGTCGACCACCAGCCAACTGCGCTATCGGGGAGTGGCTTACGAACCCACCCACCAGCAGCAGAAAGCCACAGGTGGACAAGATCTCCGCTATCGGGGTGTCACCTACGGCGTGTACTGACACGATTCAGCACCGATGATTCAAGCGGGGCAAGACCCCGCTTTTTTTGCGGAGAGCCATCACCATGCCCAGGAAGGTCCGGCGGATCGGATCGTGCCTGCTGATCGGAGCGGGACTGACTGGACTCTGCGCCCTGGCGACACCAGCGCTGAACAGGCTTCTGAGCTTTACGCGAGCCGGCACAGCCTTCAACGCCAAAGTGCTTTGCAGCGGGGTGCTGATGGCTGGAATGCAGGCCGATCAGCTGAGGCGTGAAGATCTGGCTCTCGGCTCCTCGCTGATCAGGACAAGGATCGACGCCATAGGTGGATCGGTGGACACCAGTGCCCTCTTCGGGCTGGTGCGAGCTCGTGCCGTTCGCCAGGGGGAGCTCGGCTGCAGCCAGTTCATCAGAGGCCAGGCGATGACGAAACTGCCTCCCCGGTCACGCCCCGAATCGCTTGCCCCCGCTCGCCGCACAACAACTCCCTGGAAGCTGGCACCGGATGCTCCGGCCTTGCCTCCCGCCATCAAGCGAACAACGTTGAAAAGGGTTCTCGACGAAGCCTTCTCAGAGCCGAATCCAGAGACGCCGCGACGCACACGGGCGGTGGTTGTGGTTCAGAACGGCTGGGTGGTGGCGGAGCGTTACGGCACCGGCATCGAACCGGACATGCCGCTGATTGGATGGTCAATGACGAAAAGCCTGACCCACGCACTGATGGGGCTGGCGGTCCGGGACGGCCTGCTGACACTGAACCGACCGGTACCCGTGCCTGAATGGAGCCACCACAGCGATAACCGAAACAGCATCAGCCTTGACGATCTGCTGAGGATGCGCAGCGGACTCGTCTTCAGCGAGAAGACCGATGGCTTCGACTCAGACCTGGTCAGGATGATCACCCAGGTGGCGGACACCGGTGCATTCGCTGCCGACAAGCCCCTCGAAGAAGCACCGGGACAGAGATGGTCCTACGCCTCGGGCACAACAAACATCCTCAGCCGTGGACTTCGTTTTGCGATCGGAGATGACCTGCATTACTGGCGTTATCCCTATCAGTACCTGTTTGGCCCCCTCGGCATGCACACGGCTGTGATGGAAACAGACGCATCGGGAACGTTTGTGGGCTCTTCACTGGGCTGGGCCAGCGCAAGGGACTGGGCCAGATTTGGAATTCTCTATCTCGACCTGGGTCGCTGGAATGGTCAGCAGATCCTGCCGGAGAGATGGGTCCGCCATGCCACGAGGACAACCGGTGGATCTTCAAGAAGCTATGGAGCTCACTGGTGGATCAACAAAGGGAAACGACGCCCCGACTGGCCTAAAACCAGTTTTTCAGCGGAAGGATTTCAGGGGCAGCTGGTTTTGATAGCCCCCTCCCACAACGCCGTCGTCGTTCGTCTCGGACAAACGCCTGAGAAAGGGGGATTCAACGCCAATCGCTTCGGTAGCTCAGTTCTTTCAGCCCTGGAGATCACCGATGGTCAACAGGGCAGGACAACCGGAAAAAGAAACAGCTCCCCCTGAACGTTCTCAGGGGCCGGGCGTCGGCTCTTACACCCACCGGGACGGGGGACAGGCTGCTGAGAGAAAGCCTTTCTCGGACGTATGACGGAATGACGCATCCATTCATCAGCACGAAAGGTGGCATAAGGGGAGCTCGCCGACATAACAAAGCAGAATGGTACGCCTGTTCTAGTTCGTCCGTACTACCGCGTCAAGGGGGCTTCGAAGTCGCCTGAAGGCAAGGAAAGACAGGGGCGAGCTGGGTTATCAACAGCTTTTCCACAGGGCCTGAACGACTGAACCNCCGGACCGCGAGGGATTAGCGGATTGNCNGTGGAAAACAGTCCGNAGANACACAGCCNTGGCAGGACAGTGTTTCAATNAGCACANTAAAAATGTGACTCTCCTTACAGCGCAGNCGATCAGAAGCTTTCCNGAACAGCTCACCTCAGTGCATANACCTGTACTACTGATCTGAATCCTGNTCGCCAGANATCCCNTGAAGCAGTGTTGCTGGNGAAGATNGAACCACCACAGCATNGGCCGNGATCCACAAATCGTGTGGAAAACTTTTCAGCCCCTTCTACAACCGGAACAGGGGACAAAAAAGGACTCTGNACGTTCGATCAGACGGGATCACATGAATGGGTGATCACCTGGCCTCGCCTTTCAAAAAACTCCGGGTGATCCTGATCCACAACCCGCCACCACCAACGGCCATCTGTGTAACTCGGAACACCGGCATTGTTGGTTCGCGGAAGCTGAAGCGTCAGTTCACGCCAATGCAGAAGCACCCCATCTCCAGGCAGGGTCCCATCAGAAGTGTTGGGAATCCCCCCCGAAAGTCCAGTGGGATCAACCGCGCCGGCAAAAAGATCCGCACGCATCGTGTCGCCATCACAGACCCAATCAGCGGTTGCGGCACCGGGCAGGATCAACATGAACACAGCGAGTACCGCAACAAGAAGCTTGTTCACGACAAGATGTTCCTATGGTTCTCACCCTCATTTACGACGGCGGCTGTCCCTTCTGCCGTGACTTCGCCTCTCGAAGCGAACTCAACAGCGGCATCGGCGGGTTTCAGATCATCGACGGTCGCGCAGACAGCACTCTGCGCAGGGACCTTCTCAAAAAGGGGATTTCCCTGGCCAACGGAGCCGTTCTGATTGAAAACGATCAGCTCTGGCATGGAAGTGAAGCGATTGCAGAACTCAGTCGCCGCATGAATCCAAGTGATCCTCTGCTTGGACTTCTACGGGAATTATTCCAGGATCAGCCGCGAGCCAGACTCCTCTACCCCTTGTTGCTGACAGCACGTCGTGTTGCTCTGGGGCTGAAGGGACTGCCGGTGGACCCCGATAAGAACATGGCCTCCAGCTGAATTGGGTTGCGGACGCACAAAGCAGAAGAGTGGGTCAATCCACGCATGGCATAAAAGAGAGGACCGGGTCTACGGTTGAGCTATCTACAGATTTGCTTAATCATCGAGCCCGATCCTTCTGTCCCTGATGCCCTGAGCCGTCAACAGCTCAGCGACATGCTCAGAGCTGCGATGGAAGACAGCGAGCTGGATCCCGTTTGCCTTGATGAAGACGAGATGCTCAGGGCTGCATTAAGTGCTTGGACAGATCAAACCAAGGAACTTCTGCAGTGGATCGAGGGGCAGGGTGATGCCGTGAGCCAAAGCCGTACTCCCAAACAGGTGATGGCCCTCGGCAGTTTTTGCACACACCTGGTGATGGGCTTGAAAGCGCTCCGCTACTCAGAGAGTTGAAGCTGCAGGGCGATTGACATTCATTCCCTCCAGTGAAACCTGTAGGGAATCATCAGCATGCTCATCAACCAGTTCAGCAAAATTCTGGAGTTCTGAATTCAGATCAAGAATCATCAGAGCCAGGGAGGATGCAAAGTCTCTACAGAAATCGTCTGACACAGAGCAATTACACCAACTGTGAAAGTTTTAGAGAAGCAGAGGAATGAAGTGTGGCTTGTCGCAACGCGCCTTTACAGAGTGGTGAGGATTTGACGATCTGCTCTCTTCAGAGAACAGATCGGATTCATTGGAATCTCTCTTCCTGATGGTTTGAGTTTCTGATGAATCGGTGGGTTCTCACTTACAGGATTTGGTTCGGATGAGGCGTGGGGCGGCAATCACATCGTCCTGACCTGAGACATCAGCACAGAGCCTTCTCCCATAAGAGTGATGAAAGATTCAGTGTTATGCGGCAATCGGAAGCTGAACCTTCAAACCGGCCGCATCGGCATCATCAAGGAGTTGAGACAGACAATCCAACCCGAAACAGGCCTGCCCGTTCAGCAGCACATCCCATTCAGAACTGGGGAAATGGGTCTGGAGCCAGAGAGCACCATGAACACTGATCACCCTGAGGCGGTGAAGACCGATTTGTTCACATGCCGTTGTTCCCAGGTCCAAGGATGCCGTCAGTCAATGGGTCTATTAGGCCGGAACAAGCTGCATCGAGGTGTCCGCTTTGATACGGAAATCAGAATTTATGGCTCTCTCTGCCCTGGGAAGGAGGAGCCGTTTGGTGGGCCGGAGTGATCGTGACAGCGCTGAAGTGCAGGGGACAAGCCAGGGCACGGAAGGGATGATGGCACCCCTCAACGATCAGTGTGCCCATGCTGTGAGCACAGCAGGAGTCGAGTTGCATCAAACCGATGATTCAGTACCACCAAGTTATGGACTGTGGAGCACAACAGACAGTCACCAAAAAGAAAGATCGGATGGAGAGTGTCAGATCAGCAGGGAACCAGGCTTTTGCTGGGGAGACGAGCCCGGTGCAGATGGCACTGCTGGAGTCATTCTGTAGCGAATCCGAACACGGGTATTAGCCATACATGTGGTTAGCAGAGCCAGAACCACAATCACCGTCAGCCCCAAAAGACGATGCTTCAACGACTTGAGTGCAAAGTTGCTTCGGTTCTAGGCCGCCGCAACCTGATCCAGCATCGAAGCAATGTTGGGACGGAATCCCATTTGACGAAGACGGGCATTGCTGACCCTGGCGTTGAAAATCCGGACATCAGAACGATCCTGGTTTTCCCAGATCACAGGTGGCAGCCCCCGGGCATCGCAGAGGGCATTGGACAACTCACGACGGGTGAACTGCAGGTCATCGACGAGGTTGTAGATCCCCTGCAGTTGCCGTGAAAGGGCAAAGTCGACGCCGCGGATGATGTCAAGAAGGTGGATCCAGGCATTGATGTGATTTCCGTTTTTACGAACGCATTCACCCGAAGCGGCGAGAATGTGGGAAGCAATGTCCATACCAGGGCCATAGATGCCTCCGAGTCGCAACACACAGGCCGGGGTTCCGGTGCCCTTGTTGAGACTTAGTACAGCTGTTTCGGCGTCGGCGAGAAGTGCATTGGTGGGATGGGATCGATCAGCAGGCGTGAGCTCATTGCAGTCCCCTCCGGACTGATCGCCGTAGATGCCGGCACTGCTGAGGTAACTCACATGAATCGGTTTGCGACCAGGGCGGGACTTCAACGCCTCGACAAGAGCAGGGACTGCCGTTCCGTAAACAGCCTTGTACTGATCCGCTTCGAATGTGCTCGTGGTGGG
>NYUU01000076.1 GCA_002684175.1 Synechococcus sp. CPC35 | reverse complement strand
GGCCAGACCGATGCAGAGGGGGCAGTGCGTCAATCCCATCTCCCAAGCGTCTCAGACCTGATTCGATTCACAGCAGGACCTGTGGGATTTCTTGATCATCAGCCAATCAGCGCAGCCCCCCTTTCATCTGCGCAGATTGCCGCCAACGCCGGATGGGCCGTGATTCCTGTGGGCAGGATCTGAGCATCAGACGACTGTTAAGATCGCTTTTTGCTTAGTTCGGAGCACGGATGAGTCAGGTCACAGTCGGAGAGAACGAAGGAATTGAATCGGCACTGAGGCGGTTCAAGCGCTCTGTGGCCAAGGCAGGTATTTTCTCCGACCTCCGTCGTATCCGTCATCACGAAACACCCGTGGAGAAGTACAAGCGCAAGCTCAAACAGCGCTCACGCAATCGTCGGCGCTGATTCAGGCAATCGCCTCAGAATCGTCACTGGAGCAATCCGAACTTCGGTCTCGCTCCAGTCGGTTTTCAATTCAGTTGTAAACCTTGGAGATCAGGGCTCCGGCCTGTTCATCCGTGAATACGGGGATGACGGTCCAGTCGAGACACTCCGCCCATTCAGCAGCATGTTCGTAACAGGCTTGAGGATCCTCTGTTTCGACAATGATCCATCCCTGGACGGATCCAGCCGCGTGGAATCGTTTCCAGGATTTGCATTCCGGCATTGGAGCACCGGTGGCCATGAATTTGCGAGCTGCCTTCTCGTGAAATCCTGTCTTGAAGGTCCAGTGCATCAGAAAAGTCATCATCTGTCGGTTGACGGACAGCAGCACTAGCACCGGATTGCAGAGTGGATGTTCAGCCCTGGATCAGCTGGGGATCAACACACTCCTCCTGATCAGCCACCATCCGCGACCCACTGCGCAACACGATTGCCGGATCTGTAGGAATCGGATTGATCCGAGATCACATCCGACACCTTAATTTCGCCAGAATCAGTTGATTCTGAAGCCACACGATGGTTCCACCAAATCCGTTCTGCCCGATCAGCGCCGCCAAGATCGCCGGTCTCAAGGCAACGGTCACGCTCCTGCTCATGCTCCTCCTTAAGTCGAAGCTGCTCCGGATCAAGATGTCTTTGCTCGGGTCTCTGATCGGATTCAGCCTGCTGGTCGCGTTCATGTTGAGCACTGGACTGCTCACGGTGGTGGCTGGCGGAGCTGTTGCCTACGCAGCAATGCAGAAGCGGAGCAACTGAATCATGCGTAAGCGTCTGGGCTTCATTGCCGGTGTCGGGTTGTCTGCTCTGGGTGTTGCAGGAATGGCCGGTGGTGGCATTCTCTGGAATTTCCAGGGACGCACACTGGGTCTCGGAACCACCATCACCTCTTTAGTACTGATCGGAATCAGCCTTGTTCTGCTCAGGCCCCTGCAGCAGGAGCCGGCGGTATCAGTTCCCGATACCGGTACATCTATCAACCTTCAAGCTCCGCGAGCATCGATCATCGGAGTGCTCCTGGCGGTTTTCGGGAGCTTCGGTCTCGCAGCTTCAGGCATCGTCTGGAACTTCAAGGGTCTGGCATTCGGTCTGACCGGAACAATCACGTCGCTGGTGGCACTTGCTCTCAGCTTCATTTTCCTCAGACCCCTGGCCCGCAAAGGCACTCCCATCACTGAGTCGACACCATCAGCTTCGACACCATCTGAGTCGACACCGTCGGAATCGACTCCCGAAGAGGAGTCCTTTGAAGGTCTTTCCAACAATGGAGATCAGGCTGAATCCGAAATCAAAACGATGACAGCCGAACAGATCGCTCGTTCTCTGGCTGAATCTCAGCAGGAACTGGAACCTCTGGTGCTTTCAAATTTTGCAACTGATCATTTGCTGGCAGGACAGTCTCTGCCGATCAGACGCAGAAGAGCGGGTTCATCTATGAAGCAATACAAACAAATGGCTGGAGAGTTGTTTAAAAATTGATCCTCTTTCCTGGTATATTTCTCTAGAAAAAATTAATATAAACTCCGCTCTTTTTTTCTAATATTTTTTGTTGAAACGCTCTGATTGTTTCTGCCATACATTGCGCACCTGACGGTGCCATGGCGTGACGTCAACCTTGGAAACATTGATTGTCCGAGCTTCCAAATCAGAATCAGTTGATTCCAACTCTTTTCGAAGTCGTTGCATAACAGGCACCATCAATATGGCAATGACGAGACTCGCAAGTAGCAGAAACGGCAACAGGGCAACCATCCAGACCGTTGCCACTGCGGTCAGGGCAACAGCGAAGACTGTTCTGAGCCAGCGGTTGGGTCTACGGCCCGGGAGCTGATGCATCACTGGGAACTGGCTGCCTTGAGTGCCTGCAGTCCAAACAGCAGGTGCGTCCGAAGGCTTCCAAGGGCCATGACCTGATGGGGTGTTCGTTGTGAGGTCATCGATTCAGGAGAGGTTGACATGCTGTCGAGCAACGTTTGCGTTGCCTCCGCCCAGGCTCTCAGCTCGTCGACAAGGGGGCTCTTTTCGCTTTGCTCATCTCTGACATCCTCCACCGATGCAGTCTGGAGCAGCTTTGACAACTGGCGATGGCTCATAGCTGCGGGAACAGGGCTGCTTTCGTAGGAATTCATAGTCAAGACAATATTGATGTCCTGACGGTATGAATGCAGGGCGTTGGAATCCAGTTCGGTCGCAAGGGTGATGACCGCACAGAGTCAGGTCATCCAGTTGACGACGCAGGACGATCAGCTTCTGAAGATCCGCTCCAGCTCCTTACGGAATTCCGAGGAGCTGAGTGGTTCTGCAGCACGACGACGTCTGTTGCGTCGCAGCAGTGCACCAATCCACCAGATCTGTAACAGCGTAAAAATCAGTCCGGTCACCACCAGGCTGATCGTGGCTTCGTTCCAGTCCACGTTGTTGAGCTGCTGAGAATCAGTAGCTGGATTGGGGCAGGGTGAAGCCGGACTGCAGGTGACCGAGATCCAGCAAAACGTACGTCACCCAGAGGAGTAAGGCGGCGACACCGGCACCAGCTGCCACCTTGGCCAGCGTTCGTCCGATCAATTCAAGCAGACTGATTTCCTTCATCGGAATCAAACAGGAATGTCAATTCTGCCGCGATGGCGCTTCATGACGACGCAAGCAAAATCACAAACCAGGCGAATTGCAATTACAGCAGGGGTTTTGATGCTCGGGCTGGTCTTTTTGCGTTCACTGCTCCCCTGGTTGATCGTGCTGATGGCGGCCTGGTGGGTGTGGACCCGACTCAACAGGAGATGAGACAAAAAAAAAGCCCCGCCAAAGGCAGGACTGGGGCACACAGGTGTGTGACCTTGTTTCCACAACTGCATGGCCTCCTCACACCCATAACCTGCCAAAGGAGCCATGCAGTTGAAACCGATCACGTGAAAGAACAGCGACTGTCACAGTGACAGTACAGCTCAGAACCATTGAATCAATTCTCAAAAGATCAACATTTTGAAGATTGTTCGTCGTCAGGGAGTCGCAGGTCATGGTCATTCCCCGAACCAGGCCAGCTGACGATACGTTGTTGAATTTTCAATCCCTTGAGAGAGCAAACAAAAAAAGAACGGAGCAAGGTCCGTTCAGAAAGAAATAAATTTGAATTCAATATCTTTACCCACAAAAGTAAAGCAGAGGTGAATCAAACGTTCTCAAGGAGTGACTGAAGCGTCTTCGAGGGAAGCAGTGGGTGATGACAGCTTTTCAATGGTGGCTGATTCGTAAACCATGTCCGGAGCAAGACGACGAGCGATCAGTTCGTCGATCGAGAACATGCCGGGACCGATTGCGATGATCGAGGCGGCTGCAGCGAAGTAGAGCCCAAGAAGCTCGAGTAGATAGATATTGAATCCAGCAGTCAAAATGGCGTGGTAAATGGCCACTGAGATGGTGCCAGCAATGGCCATCGCTCCAAGCCTGGTGAACAGACCGGTGATCAGTAACCAGCTGCCGATGACCTCGGAGAACGCGGCAACGTAAGAAAGGAGGATCGGGAAGGGAAGATGGAGGGGACGAACAAAAGCATCAGCAAAATTTTCAATATTCGCGAGTTTCTCGTAACCGTGATGAATCAGCAGTGCACCTGTGAAGACGCGCAGCAGCAGCAATGCCGAGTCCGCTGCGAACGATCGGGTCAGGAGTGCGCGCACCATGCTTAACCACTGGGTATTTGTACACACACCTTAAGAAAGTTTCGTGAAGCCTTGTGATAAAAGACATCATTCCGGCGTTCATTGAGTGTTTATACTCATCAGCGGGGAGGGGCCGAGCTGAGGGCCTCGAGCACGCATCTCTCCAGTGCTGGTCTTGGTTTAACCAGATGAGGCCCGTTCAGCGGGGCAGTCATCAAGTCAGACGGAACATCTCCACTGTCGGCACCAACGAACGTCGTCACATCCGGCTTGCCCTGAAAGATCCCGTTGTTTTGAGGGGTGCTCAGGAGACAACCAGCCCGCTTGAGGACACCAGCCACCCTCTGCCCTTGTGGTTGACATCAGAGAAACCTGCCGAATCAAACCATTCGCGCGTCTTGGTTCAGGATTGTTTTCACNGTCATAGTGAAGGTTGTCTGCGTGGAATTGGCAGTGGACATTCCCTTATCNGGAGCTGTGCTCCGAATCCTNCAGCTGATGGCCTTGGCGGATGGAGTNGTGGCCCCNGAAGAGGAAGCCATGTTGGAGANAATCTGCAATCAATATTTCGGCAAGATGGANNTCAGNTCNNGGGATCAGGTTTTTCA
This sequence comes from Synechococcus sp. CPC35, assembly GCA_002684175.1. Lineage (GTDB taxonomy): Bacteria > Cyanobacteriota > Cyanobacteriia > PCC-6307 > Cyanobiaceae > Parasynechococcus. The sequence goes on along the minus strand of NYUU01000076.1, from coordinate 2,329 downwards.
GGANCCCTCGGATCTGAAACAGGTNGCTGCTGANGTGGCAATCAGCGATCGACCACTCACAGCACAACTCGCTTATATGGTTTTATCTGCCTGTCGTGAGGCCTACAGCTTTCCTGTGAATACGGCTGAGCGTCGAATTTTCGATCAGCTGACGGAATATCTAGAACTTTCCGATCATCAAAAAAATGAGGCAATCCTGGCGGCAACGCGAGAGATGAGTCGAGAAACCGGGTTCTGGGAAATTCTCTGCGCAAGCTTCAGCAATTCATTGGCCATGAACATCACTCCTGACCATCTCTGACTATTTCATAAACCAATAAGATTCACCCATCAATTTTTAAAAAAATTGAGTTGCACAGGATCAGACAAAACTCACTGCAAAGTTAAACCATCAATTGTTTGGCAGAAATCCATAAACAGCACATACCATTCATCGGCGATCATGATCTAAATCTTTAGGGAATGGCTGAGAGCAACACAAAACCCTGGGCATAAAAAATTCGACATCTGTCTCCCGCCCACAGCGACCTGAAGAAGCAATGATTCACATCAGCCTCGGAATGAAACGAAAAGGTCAGGATTACGACGTTGGGGTTGAAACAGCAGATCCAACCAGCAAGCTATGGATCAATATTTTCCAGGACGTAGACGGACAAACACCCATAAATCCTATGGGGACATCACAAAAGGCCTTGCTTTGAGGGCTTGACTGACTCGATTGCATTCTTTAGCGCGCAAATTCGAAAATCAAGATTATTGAATCACGTTCTCAGACTCGTCTCAGCAGTGGTTTTGTAAATATCAGGAAGATAGGACTGTTTTTTCCAGGAAGGCGCCGAAATTTTCTCAAGATATATTTCTCCCGCCAAAAACAAAACAATTGAAGCAATAATCACATAGGGAACAACCGCAATGAGAACACTCGCCGTGTCATTCCCGTTTGACATCGCAACTCCCACAGGCAGAACGATGACACTCAGAATGATCAGGCCAAATGCGATTCGATTCATCAACAACCGGAGCATCGCCTGGGCGACCTTCTGCTGGATTGCACTAATAAATGGAAGACGGTTCATCCAAGCGCTAAAACAATTAATTTAGAGCCTTCAGGCATTTAAAGACAAAATTAAAGACATCAAGACCATCCAAAAAGCCTTTCACACTGAATCATTATCCTCAATCAATAAAACAAATTTTTCGGCGGGCAGCATCACTAGCCCGGACAAGGGACTGTTCGAATTTCCTTGGGAAGCAAGACTTCTGCTTGACCTGGGACATTGATCACCATGAATCGAATCACTTGAAGCTGCAATACGAAGAGAGTGAAGCCAGGTTGTGAATGGATACCACCCGAGGGTCCAACAACCTGATGAAGCAGGGCAGCTTCATCAGGCGTCCCGTGTGATCCAACTCTCTCCTTCTTCCGAGAGTCGGAGGGGACGTAGGGATCAAACAAAATGACATGAGCCTTGATCAGATTGCATTTGATCAAGGGTGAGAATGTTTAAAACTTAAATCTCACCTGCTTGCTTCACACCCTATTGTTTGATCCATAATTTTGGTTCGTTGATCTGTTTTTCCTGCCTGAAACGCCCAGACCAGTGAAAGCTCCCCCCGTCCAGCTGATTCGGCAGACTCCCCATATCTCCTGGGCACAAAACAATGAAACCAACGTTGGATGACACGCGTGAATCCCTGCTGCTGCTGCTGACCGCCCTGGCAGGACCAAATTACTCAGGAGCTTTCAGCAAGGATGAAATCCCCTCCCAGATCGATCGTTGCATCAACTGGGTCAGAGCTGAGGCCTCTGAGGCTGTTTCCCTGATTGAATCCTGCGTACCGCACGGTAAACCGATGCTGGCTCAGGCCCAAAAGAGACTTGAGGGCCTGGAAGCACTGAAAACTCTGGAACTGGTGGCCACACAACATTTTGGTGACATTTAAAAGGCATCTCAAAAATGAAATACAAAATTCAAATCGAAAACATTATCCGCACTTACAGAGCAGTTCGTTGGCAATAAATTTTCGGCAATTAAAAAGACTTAATTGAACCAAATAGGCATCAAAAACTCATTAATTGAAATCAATTTCAACAATAAAGAGCAAAAATATTAATCAATTCATGAATCAGAAGATGCATCAATCGAGCTCATCGAGTCTGGCGTTGTGCTCCTTCTGCATCTCCACCATTTCACCGCAGGTGAGAGCAGGACAGTATTCGAAGTCGATACCGAACATCGAGCGCCAGACCATGAAGTGACGGAACAGAGCTTTGGCATCAGCAGCCTTGCAGATCACGCAGACACGGCCGGATTCCGGCATGTGCAGA
>NYUU01000075.1 GCA_002684175.1 Synechococcus sp. CPC35 | reverse complement strand
AGGAGCCCGCGATTACGTGCTGCCCAGCCGCGTCTGCGGTGGCGAATGGTTTGCCCTGCCCCAGTCCCCCCAGCTGTTCAAGCAGCTGCTGATGGTGGGAGGCATCGCGAAGTACTACCAGGTGGCCCGCTGTTTCCGAGATGAAGACCTGCGCGCCGATCGCCAGCCGGAATTCACCCAGCTGGACATCGAGATGAGCTTCATGGATCAGGAGCAGATCCTGGAGCTGAACGAAAGCCTGATCTGCGCGATCTGGAAGGCCGTGAAGGGAATCGAACTGCCGCGTCCCTTCCCCCGCATGACCTGGCACGACGCCATGGAGCGTTACGGCACCGATCGTCCGGACACCCGTTTCGGCATGGAGCTCACCAACGTGAGCGACATCGTCCAGGACATGGGCTTCAAGGTGTTCAGCGGCGCGGTGAAATCCGGTGGCGCCGTGAAGGTGATCGCTGTGCCAGGGGGCAACGATGTCCTCTCCAACGTGCGGATCAAACCCGGTGGTGATGTGTTCAGCGAAGCTCAGGCGGCCGGTGCCGGAGGTCTGGCCTTCATCCGGGTGCGCGACGGAGGTGAAATCGACAGCATCGGTGCGATCAAGGACAACCTCAGCGACGCGCAGAAGCAGGAGTTACTCAGTCGCACCGGCGCCAAACCGGGCACCCTGCTGCTGTTCGGTGCCGGCGACACCGCCACGGTGAACAAAGCTCTCGACCGAGTGCGTCAGTACCTGGCGAAGGAGCTGGGACTGGTGAAACCGGATCGCGAGAACGATCAGTGGAACTTCCTCTGGGTGGTGGACTTCCCGATGTTCGAGTTCAACAGCGACGAAAATCGCTACGAAGCTCTGCACCACCCGTTCTGCGCCCCCAACAGCGATGACCTCGGCACAGACCCGCAACGCTGGGGCGACACATTGCCAGGCTCCCGAGCCCAGGCCTACGACCTCGTTCTGAACGGCCTCGAACTGGGGGGCGGCTCTCTGCGCATCCACGATTCAGCCCTGCAACGTCAGGTGCTGCAGACCGTCGGCCTGGCCCAGGAGGACGCCCAGGAACAGTTCGGCTTCCTGATCGATGCTCTCGACATGGGTGCACCGCCCCATGGTGGTCTGGCCTTCGGCATCGACCGAATGGTGATGCTGCTGGCCGGCGAAGAGTCGATCCGCGACACGATCGCCTTCCCAAAAACCCAGCAGGCACGCTGTCTGATGACCAGCGCTCCCGGCGGTGTTGCCGACAAGCAGCTTGAGGAGCTGCATGTGGCCAGCACCTGGGTGGACCCCCTCGACGAGGAGGTCTGAGTCCCCTGAAACGGGACAGATCCCGAAAGGATTCAGCGTATTTGTCGCACTGGACCAATCCGCGCGGAACCCTGAAGTCAAAGTCCTTTGACTTATTCCGTTGCCACGCCAATCCCGACGGACAGGTAAAACCCTGGATCGCCGCAGCACCGGCACCACGGATCTGCTGCGGCTTTATCTCCAGGACATCGGCCGGGTTGATCTGCTCACCAATGAAGAAGAGGTGACCCTGGCCCGGCTCGTACAACGCCGGGAAACCCTGCTTCACCAGCAGAAGCAGCTGGCTGAGAGCGATCCCGCCATTGGGGAACTTCATCGTCTTGAAGAACTTCAGCTCCGCGAAGCCAATCAACACAGTCATTGGCCCACCAAACAGGAATGGGCCCGTGCAGCTGGTCTGAGTATCGAATCCCTCCAGGAGCGCATCGATTCCGGCTATGGAGCCTGGGCCACCCAGGCCGGCCTCGAGGCCAAGGAGCTCAAGATCGCCCTGCGCAACGGACGCCGGGCCAAGGACCACATGATTCAGGCCAACCTGCGTCTTGTGGTGGCCGTTGCCAAGAAATACCAGCAACGGGGCATGGAACTGCTTGATCTGGTGCAGGAGGGCACCCTCGGACTGGAGCGAGCGGTGGAGAAATTCGACCCCACCCGCGGTTTCCGCTTCAGCACCTACGCCTATTGGTGGATCCGTCAGGGAATCACCCGCGCCATCGCCACGCAAAGTCGAACCATCCGCCTGCCGGTTCATGTCACCGAGAAACTGAACAGGATTAAGAGAGTTCAACAGGAGATCGCCAGCAACGAGGGGCGGATCGCCTCCATTTCCGATCTCGCAAGGGAGCTCTCTCTCAGCGAGGACACCGTTCGACAGACCCTCGCCCGGGTTCCCCGCTCCGTCTCCCTGGACACCANGGTCGGCAGGGATCAGGACACCCAGCTGGGTGANCTGATTGAAGACGGCCATGCCACTCCGGAGCAGACCCTCACCCACGACGAACTTCACAACGATCTTGANCATCTGCTGGATGAACTCACCAGCCGGGAAGCCGCGGTTCTCCGCAGACGCTTCGGCCTCGANGACGACACNCCACAAACCCTGGCTCAGATTGGAGAGGAGCTGAAGCTCTCNCGCGAACGCGTTCGNCAGATCGAGACCCGTGCCCTGCTGAAACTGCGTCAACCCCAGCGNCGCAGCAAGGTCCGCGACTACATCCAAGGGCTTGATTCCTGAGTCAGNCCACTNGNACNCCGCTATGAAGAGCGAAANCCNAGGCAAAGGTCATGGCAGAGANTCCCNGCATCGACATCGGCATCTCNGACGATCANCGCAAGACAATCGCNGATGGCCTGGGTCGAATGCTNGCCGACACCTATGTGCTCTACGGAAAGACCCACGGATTTCACTGGAACGTGACCGGACCGATGTTCAACACGCTCCATCTGATGTTCATGGAGCAGTACACCGAGCTATGGAATGCTCTCGACGAGATCGCGGAGCGGATCCGTGCCCTTGGACTTCCAGCTCCGTTCGGAGGCAGCACCCTCGCTGCCCTGGCCTCGATCTCAGAAGCGAAGCAGCATCCACCGGCTCTGGACATGGTCCGTGAGCTCGTGGCAGGCCACGAAGCAGTGGCACGAACGGCACGCAGCGTCTTTGCCCTCGCCGATGCCGCAGACGATCAGCCGAGTGCTGATCTGCTGACACAGCGCCTGCAGGTGCACGAAAAAACCGCGTGGATGCTGCGCAGCCTGCTGGAGAGCTGAAACCAGGACAACCGCAAACCCTGGAGGGTCTGACCGACGCCAGGTAGCTTGAAGAATCGCCCGTCAGGACATGGCCAAGTTCGTCTTCATCACCGGCGGTGTGGTCTCCAGCATCGGAAAGGGGATCGTGGCAGCCAGCCTCGGCAGGCTTCTCAAGTCGCGTGGGTACAACGTCTCGATCCTGAAGCTGGATCCATACCTGAACGTGGACCCGGGAACGATGAGTCCCTTTCAGCATGGGGAGGTGTTCGTCACCGAAGACGGCGCCGAAACCGATCTCGACCTGGGCCACTACGAACGTTTCACTGACACGGCGATGTCACGCCTCAACAGCGTGACCACCGGATCGATTTACCAGTCGGTGATCAACAAAGAGCGCCGTGGGGACTACAACGGCGGCACCGTGCAGGTGATTCCTCACATCACTGGGGAAATCCGGGACCGGATCCACAGAGTGGCCGCCAACAGCGGTGCCGATGTGGTGATCACGGAAATCGGTGGAACCGTGGGTGACATCGAATCACTGCCTTTTCTTGAAGCGATCAGGGAATTTCGTGGTGATGTGGGCCGACGCGATCTGGCCTACGTCCACGTCACACTGCTTCCCTTCATCGGCACCTCAGGCGAGCTGAAGACCAAGCCGACCCAACACTCGGTCAAGGAACTCCGCTCCATCGGAATCCAACCCGATCTGCTCGTGTGCCGCAGTGATCGGGAAATCAATGACGACCTCAAACGCAAGATCGGCGGCTTCTGCGGAGTGCCGTCTCGAGGAGTGATTCCGTCTCTTGACGCTGACAGCATTTATGCAGTGCCGCTGACCCTGGAGCAGGAAGGTCTCTGCAGGGAGGTGCTGGATGTCCTGGATCTGACGGATCATGAAAGTGACATGGGCGCCTGGGAACAGCTGGTTCACAACCTGCGCAATCCTGGCCCTTCGGTGAAGGTGGCGCTTGTCGGCAAATACGTGCAGCTCAATGATGCCTATCTCTCGGTTGTGGAGGCTCTGCAACACGCCTGCATCGCCCAGGACGCCTCCCTCGATCTGCACTGGGTCTGTGCTGAGCAGATCGAAGCAGACGGCGCAGACTCACTTCTCCGCGGCATGGATGCCGTTGTGGTGCCGGGAGGATTCGGCAACCGGGGCGTGGATGGCAAGATCGCTGCGATTCGCTGGGCAAGGGAACAACGGGTGCCGTTCCTTGGCCTCTGCCTGGGCATGCAGACGGCTGTGATCGAGTGGGCCCGCAATCTGGCAGGACTCACCGAAGCCACCAGTGCGGAACTCGATGCAGGCACCCCGCATCCGGTGATTCACCTGCTTCCGGAACAACAGGACGTGGTGGATCTGGGAGGGACCATGCGACTGGGGGTTTACCCCTGCCGCATCGCAGCGGGCAGCATGGCCCAGACGCTCTATGGCGAAGAGGTGGTCTACGAGCGACATCGCCACCGCTATGAGTTCAACAATGCCTATCGCAATCTCTTCCTTGAATCCGGGTATGTGGTGAGCGGAACCTCACCGGATGGGCGATTGGTGGAGCTCATTGAACTGAAGGGGCATCCGTTCTTCACGGCATGCCAGTACCACCCCGAATTCCTTTCCCGCCCAGGCAAGCCGCATCCGTTGTTCAGAGGCCTAATCGAAGCCGCACAGCAGAGACTGCCCGATTCGCCGGCACAGGCCATACGACAGCGAGGTGATCGGGAAGCCCAGCCACGCGGATGATTGCAACCCTTCCTGTTGTTGAGACGTTTCATTCACTTCAGGGAGAAGGCCATCACAGCGGCCGGAGCGCCTTTTTCATCCGTCTGGCTGGTTGCACGGTGGGATGCGCCTGGTGCGACACAAAGCACTCCTGGCGTGAATCGGTCCACACAGAACACCATGTGCAGCAACTGGCGGAAGAAGCACGGGAAGCCAAAGTCAGCGGTGCGGCCTTCGTCGTGATCACCGGAGGCGAACCCCTTCATCACAACCTGAAACCCCTCACCAGCGCACTGGATGAACATTGCGCTCTGCCTCTGCATGTGGAGACCAGCGGAGTGGAACCACTCAGCGGCCGCTTCGACTGGATCACACTTTCCCCGAAGCGGCATCAACCTCCAAGAGAGGAGTTGCTCAGAAGCTGCCATGAGCTGAAGGTCGTGGTGCATGAACCTGCCGATATCGACTTCGCCAATGCCATGTCAGCCGCCTGCAGCGACAGGACTGAACGCCTGATGCAGCCTGGCTGGCAGAGCCTGACGGGGCAGGATCTGGCGATGAATCACGTACGCCTGCACCCGCAATGGCGATTGAGCCTCCAAAGCCACAAGTGGCTGGGGATCCGCTGATCTGCAAACAATCAACGGTCGGAACCAGCTGCGGCGTTGAGCAACGTCCCAGACAATCGGCTTCCTGAAAACTTCATGAGAAACCCAAGGCATAAGGACTCTTCAACGCTTAAAATAAGTTGCTGAATAACATTCCTTCGCCTGCACAAATCCAACTCAAATGCAGGCTAGATATCGCCAATAATTGCGCCCCGTTACGGCCGTCATGCTTTCTTTTTGCCCACAGCAATCTTAAAAACGTCTCCGCCTGTCGACAACGTGCAGAACCCCGAAGCCCATAACACAAAACAATACAAATCTGATCGTAAACAGAATGATCGAGTTATATCCTTCAGTGCTAGAAGGTCTTCAAAATACTGGAACTTAATTTCTGGAATTTACGATCAGGGCGGCTATCAGGCCCTTTTCATCCGAGGCAGAAAAAGAAAAACACCACAATACAAAATCCTGTCTTTCAACAGTAATGGTTCTCTAATTGATCGATCCTTTCGGAAGGATAAAATTGCATTGATTAATGCAGGGTTCAAACCTCTCCTGAATGCCCGGGGCAAGGGAAATGTCATACAACCTGGCAACAGCAAAAAAGCGAACGGTAAACAAAATCTCTCTGGCCGTGACAAGGACCTCAATGGGCTGGTTGACGGACGTAAAAAAAGCAATTACAGGCTCTTCAACGATGGAAATCACATCCTGATTACAAGCAATCGCGGGAAGATATTTTCAGACAATTCTCTCGGAAACTGGAAAGCCATTGCCGCAGGCGGATCCAGCGCAAAACCTCTTCTCCTGCTTTCAAAACAGGGCCCGAAGAAGAATCATTTCAAAGTTTGGACCCTGAGCCGATCAGGAGTCGTCAAATCTAGAAGCCGCATCATGAACGGCCTCACCCTCACAAAGCTCGGTTACGGGGAAGTTTTTCCGATCGATTTCAACACTGATGGAGTCATCAGCAACAGCAAATATGCCCAAGCTGCCAATAAAGACACCAACGAATTCACTATCCAGGGAACATCTGAGGTGGGGCAAACCCTCAGGATCATCCACACCAAGGATGCATCGGAAGGCAACGGAACACCCCCGGTCATCTCATGGGAATCATCCTCTGACGGCCTCCTTTGGAATGTCGCTGGCAGCGGCGAGACGTTCACCATTCCAAACACGCTTGAGGGTCATCAACTGACCGCTTCCATCACCTACAGAGATTCCCTGGGACTGGAGAAATCCATCCAGACCAAAGCAGGATTCATCCCCTTCGTCGACAACGGTGATGCCGCATACATGATCGACGACTCGCCGAGTGTCGGGAAGACTCTCTCTGTCTTTCAGATCATTGACGACCCGGATGGCAATGGTTCANCGAACATCACATGGTCCACATCCGCTGATGGCGTCAACTGGTCCAACGCTAACGATGGGNGCGTTTTCACCATCTCNCCGCAACTCGAGGGGAANCAACTCAAGGTCGACATCTCNTATACCGATGGGCANGGATTCGAGGAATTCCTGAAGAGCGATCCACAATTCATCCCCTTTGTNGATGACGGTGATGCCGCCTACGCCATCAACGGAACACCTGATGCAGGCCAACAGCTCACCATTCGCCAGATCGCTGACGACCCAGATGGCAACGGCAATGTCGACATCACCTGGCAATCGTCAGCTGACGGCGAGAACTGGATGAAACGCAGCAACTCAGAGGCTCTGGTGATCGAAAACAATCTGTCCGGACTACAGCTCAGTGCCGTGCTGCAATACACCGATGCCCAGGGATTCAAGGAGTCAGTCACAACAGAGCCAGTGAGGGTAAGCGGCCAGGTGATCAGCAATCCGGGCAATGGTGATGACTACGGCGACTCCCCAGCCACCTCGGGACAGCTCAGCACCGATGGGAGCACCACAGGAGTGCTGGAACGCATGGGTGATCTGGACTGGTTCGCGATCAACCTCCAGGCGGGGAACCGCTACCAGTTCGATCTGAGTGGAGGCAGCCTTGCCGATCCATTTCTCTACCTCCACGACGGCGCATCCGAACTGATCACCTACAACGATGACGCCAATTTCGACACTGTTAACTCGCAGATCAGGTTCACCGCGTCGACAAGCGGAACGTATTACCTCGGCGTTGGTTCCTACTACAACGCCTACACCGGAAATTACCTTCTGCAGTCCACTGAGATCGCACCGGCCAATCCGAACTTCAACCGTACTGATGGTTTCGGTCACGTCGATGCACAGAAAGCTTTTGAACAACTGCTTGACATACAGCTGTCCTCCGTTGCACCGCTAGGTGGGAATCTCTGGAGTGTCGACAACGTCAATGCACCGGAGATCTGGGCCGGTGGCGATGGTTTCTCCGGCAGCACCGGCGAGGGGATCACCATCGCAGTGATTGATTCAGGGGTCGATCTCGACCATCCGGAATTCTCCGGACGGATCGTTCCCGGTTACGACTTTGTCGATGGTGACCCTTATGCCGATGATGAGAACGGTCATGGCACCCATGTGGCGGGAACCATCGCCGCAGCCAATGACGGCAATGGCATCACCGGCATCGCCCATGAGGCAAAGATCATGCCCCTGAGGGTGCTGAACCGCGATGGCTATGGCTGGACCAGCGACATCATCTCAGCCGTGCGATGGGCAGCGGATAACAACGCCGATGTGATCAACATGTCTCTTGGCGCTGGTGGATACAGCCAAGCCATGGCCGATGCCATTCAGTACGCCTCTGAGCTTGGCAGCGTTGTCGTCATGGCTGCAGGCAACTCCGGAATCGGACAACCCGATTACCCCGCCGCCTTTGCCATCAATCACGGCATCGCCGTGGGCGCAGCGGACCGCAGCCGCTCCCTGGCCGGTTTCTCAAACCGAGCAGGCGAAACGGAACTGGATTACGTCACGGCTCCCGGGGTGAGCATCTATTCCGCCGTTCCGGGGGGTGGATACGCCACCTTCAACGGCTCATCCATGGCAGCTCCCCACGTAGCAGGTGTGGCGGGTCTGCTGAAAAGCCACGACCGCAGCCTGTCGCCGTCCGCGGTGGAGGATCTGCTGACCGGATCCGCCAGCAATGCAACGGGCAGTGAATCCCTCAGTGAATCCCTCAGCAGTGCCGGGTCGTCCGGAGCTGTTCAATCCGCTGACTTGATCAGCCTTCAAACCCTGGAGAACTTCACGCAGAAACAACTCAAGGGCCCTCTGATCGCCAGCCTCGAAGGCAACGCACGTGAGCGCCTCTCCACCATCCGAAACTTCGAGGGAACCGTCGACGGTGTCCGTCATTTCGATGTGGTGGACTCCAGTCGCAATGCCGTTGCCGTGCTGGAGCTGTCCAGGTCAAAAGCAGTGGATCGCATCGCCCTTTTGAACGATCTGCTGACCAGCGATCAGTTCAACTATTTTGAGATGGACCAGCAATTCTCGATCGTCTGACCATGACCTCTGTGGCCCTTCTGGGCGCAGGGCTCCTCGGGAATGCCATCGCCCGGCGGTTCCTTGATCAGGGCCTGAGCGTTCGTGTGTGGAACCGCAATCCAGATCGACTCGCACCACTGCTGGAGCAGGGGGCAGCACCCATCACCGAACTGGAGGGTGCGGCACGGGACTGTGACGCCGTGGTCACCGTGCTCCGTGACGGGCCGGTGACATCCAAGATCGTCAGCTCACTGGGTGACCTGAACAACACCACCGTGATTCCCATGGGGACCATGGGAGTGAGCGAAAGCCGAGAGCTGGCCGAACAGGTGCTGCATCAAAACGGTCGCTACCTGGAAGCACCCGTTCTCGGAAGCCGACCACAGGCCCTCAATGGCACTCTGCTGGTCATGGCCGGAGGTGACGTCACCGAGTTCGAGCAGCAGCGGGGCAATCTGCGGCATCTCTGCGAAAACCCGATCCTGGTGGGACCGGTCGGCAGCGGAGCCGCCACCAAGATCGCTCTCAACCAGCTGATCGCCAGCCTCACCCACAGCTTTTCACTGTCGCTGCGTCTGATCCAGCAAGCGGGTGTACCGGTGGAGACCTTCATGGAGATCCTGCGACCCTCCGCTCTCTATGCGCCCACCTTCGACAAGAAGCTGCAACGGATGCTCGACGGGAACTACGGCGACCCGAACTTCAGCACCGCTCTGCTGCGCAAGGACCTGAATCTGTTTCTTCAGGAAACCGTCGCAGCCGGTCTGCAGGACAAGGGGCTGCAGGGCCTGGCCGATCTGCTGACCGCTGCGGAGAACACACCGCTGGATCAACAGGACTACTGCGCCCTGCATGAACTGACCGGCAGCTCATGACCCAGAACACCGCCGTCGCTCTGCTCTCAGGCGGCCTCGATTCCGCCACCGCTGCGGCCCTGGCGGTCGAAGCTGGGAATCGTGTGATCGGTCTTTCCTTCGACTACGGGCAGCGCCATCGGCAGGAACTGGACGCTGCTGCTGGGATCTCCAGCCGTCTCGGCCTGGCCGAGCACCACTGCATCACTGTGAACCTGGCTGCATGGGGCGGTTCAGCCCTCACCGATACAGCCATCACCGTGCCCACGGACGGCTTGCAGGAGGGGACAATCCCCCCCACCTACGTGCCCGGGCGCAACACCGTGTTCATCGCGATCGGCCTCAGCCTGGCGGAGGCCCGTGGTGCGGGCCATCTGGTGCTGGGAGTGAATGCCGTTGATTACTCCGGCTACCCGGACTGCCGACCTGACTACCTCGGTGCCTTTCAGACCCTGGCTGATCTGGCCAGCAAGGCAGGCCGGGAAGGCCATGGCACACAGTTATGGGCACCCCTTGTGACATGGAGCAAAACGCGGATCGTGCATGAGGCCCTGCGCCTGGGAGTGCCGATCCGCGAGACCTGGAGCTGTTACAGCGGCGGTGCGTTGCCCTGCGGTCTCTGTGACAGCTGCCGCATCCGGGATGCAGCACTGCGGGAGGCCGGGCGATCCGATCTCTGCAGTGACGCAGGGGCATGACTGCATCGGAGCATCTCCACCTCCCCTGGCTGGAGCCCATGGCGGTGGCTCGAATCTTGGCCGATGTGTTTGGAGAAGACGGCCTGATCTGGCTGGACGGCGATGGCGGAGCTCTCGGCCACGAAATGACCATGGCGGCAGCTCCGGTGGAGACGATCTGTTGCCGTGGCCTGCCGGGCGAAAGCGGCGCCCGCAATCCCTTCGAGGCCCTGCGCCAACTCTCTGCCGGCCACTGGTGTGGATGGCTGAGCTACGAGGCCGCTGCCTGGACGGAACAGGGCAATCCCTGGGCAGATGATGGGATGGCCAGCCTCTGGATCGCACGCCACGACCCGGTGCTGCGCTTTGACGTGAAGCAGCGACGACTCCGGATCGAGGGAACAAACGGTGATGCCATGCAATCCCTGGCCAAGGCACTGCGCGTGACGCCTGCCCCGGAACCACAACAGCTGCCAGGGATTCCGCTGAACGCCTGGAGGCATCACACCGAAGCCAAGGATTTCGCCGAGGGCGTGCAACGAATCCGCGATCTGATCACGGCTGGAGATCTGTTTCAGGCCAATCTCACCGCCTGCTGCAGCACCGATTGGCCCTTCGGCGGCAGTGCCCTCGAGCTTTATCTGCAGATGCGTCAGCAATGCCCGGCACCGTTTGCAGGCCTCGTGATCAGTGACAACGAGGAGGCTCTGCTGTCCGCATCCCCGGAACGGTTCCTGCGTGTGGACAGCACCGGTCAGGTGCAGACACGTCCCATCAAAGGCACGAGACCGCGCCATGACGATCCCGATCGGGACGCGGCCTTGGCTGCTGAGCTGATCTGCAGCGACAAGGACCGTGCCGAGAACGTGATGATCGTCGATCTGCTGCGCAATGACCTCGGTCGGGCCTGTCGACCGGGATCGATCCAGGTCCCCCAGCTGCTGGGACTGGAAAGTTATGCCTCCGTCCATCACCTCACCTCCGTGGTGGAAGGTCAGCTCAGGAATGGCTTGACATGGGTGGACCTTCTGGAGGCCTGCTGGCCCGGAGGCTCAATCAGCGGCGCCCCGAAACTTCGGGCCTGCCAGCGCCTCAACGAACTGGAGCCCACCAGCCGAGGTCCCTACTGCGGATCGCTGATTCGCCGCGACTGGGATGGAAGCTTCGACAGCAACATCCTGATCCGTTCGCTGCTGAGACAGGGACATCGACTGCGGGCCCATGCCGGTTGCGGAATCGTCGCCGACTCGGACCCCGGCAGAGAAACCGAGGAGCTGGGCTGGAAGCTTCGTCCACTGCTGATGGCGTTGCAATAGGCCCCAGGCCTGGTTTTGATCAGCGGGATGCTGACGTTGACATGATCACGACGCTCCCGGCCCTGGCTCTTGTTGGCGGCGGTGCGCTGGGCAGCACCATCCGGCCTGGCCCGAAAGTGCGCGGGATCGTGGCTCATCTGGTGGGTGGCCTGGTTCTGGGAACAGCTGCGGCAGACCTGATGCCGAGTGCAACAGCGGCCGGACACCCTCTGGCGCTGGCGATCGGCTTCTGTCTTGGATTCAGCCTGCTGCTGCTGATCAACAGATTCGTGGATGACAGCAGGCAATCGGAGCTGTCCAGGCCAAGGCCCATGGTGCTGTTGCTGTTGCCGTTTCTGATCGACTCGATGATCGACGGACTGGTGGTGGGCGTCAGCGGAGACGTGGGAGAAAACGGCTGGGTGATCAGCGTGGCAATCGCCATGGAGATGGGACTTGCCGCTCTGGGCCTGGGAACCCTGCTCGGACGGGGCGGATCCCGCTGGCGCAGCACAGTCGCAGGCAGCCTGATGGCTGTGATTTACCTGGCAGGGCTGCTGGCCAGTCATCTGATCAAACAGCTCCTGGAAGGCCCGGGGATGACCGGCCTGCTGGCCTTCGGCACCGCCGCACTGATCTACCTCGCTGTTGAGGAGGTGATGAAGGAGGCACACAGGGATGGCGAGGAGGACTCGGGAATCGTCAATGTGGCCCTGTTCATCGGGATCCTCTCGGTGTGGCTGCTCGACAGGGCCTGAGGAGCTGACGCCATGGTCAACGGAATCGCCTGGATGGATGGGCAATGGGGTGAGCCGGACCAACTGAGCCTGCCGCTCAGTGATCGGGGCCTTCTGCTCGCCGATGGACTGTTCGAAACAGTGTTGATCCTGAACGGCCGCACCCAGCTCCTGGACGAGCATCTGATGCGATGGCGCACAAGCGCCGCATTGCTGGGCATGGCTTCCCCACCGCAACGGTCCCGGCTCGAACCCTTGATTGGCGAAGCGGTTGAGCGGGCAGGCCTCCCCCATCAAAGCGGCGCACTGCGGCTGAACTGGAGCCGGGGTTCAGGCGAGCATCGCGGCATCAGCCCGCCGGCATCAGGGCAACACCGCTTCTGGCTGACCCTTCATCCATGCAGGCCGACATTCACTCCACTGACAGTGATCACAAGCCGGTTGGAACGTCGCAGCACCGGGAGTCTGGTGAACCGCTGCAAAACATTCGCCTACGGAGCATCGATTCAGGCCCGCCGCGAAGCAGAGCAGTCCGGCGCCGGGGACGCCCTGCTGTTGAACACAGAGGGGGAGCTTTGCTGCAGCACCGTGGCCAACCTGCTGGTGAAGCGGGACGGGCAATGGCTGACTCCACCCCTGGCGAGCGGCTGTCTGCCCGGAGTGATGCGTGGCCGGGCTGTACAGCAGGGGCTGGTGCAGGAAGACGACCTGGGATCAACCCTGCAGTCGAGTGATCAGGCCTTGCTGATCAACAGCCTCAGCTGTCGGCCCCTGATCAAATGGAATGGACAACCCTTGAACCGATGTTCTGAAGCCGCGGAGCTGTGGAAGCGGCTCATCGATGGAACGGCTCCGCCATCACCGACGTCCAACGCCTGAAGGAAAACGTGAGTGGATCATTGGTGCCTGCAATCGATCAGACCGGAAGCATTCGCCTCACGGCCTCCGCCCAGCCTTCAGCGTGGGGCGCTGTTGCCAGTTGAAACCGGCCCCGGTTCACAGCCTCGAGCAAAGCCGGATGGGGGCCATCCCGTCCGGGAACAACCACCGCAATGTCCGCCACCTCCAGTAACGGCAGGTCGTTCGGTGAATCGCCCAGGGCCAGCACAGACACACCCTGTGCGTTCAGCC
>NYUU01000074.1 GCA_002684175.1 Synechococcus sp. CPC35 | reverse complement strand
ACCGATGGGGAACTTATAGAAGAGGCGGTCAACCACCAGTTTGTTATCGGTGTTGACGCCGTACTCCTGGGAGATCAAGCCAACCGGGCCGCTCCCGCCATAAGGATTATCCATGTTGCCCGAACGCAGTCGGGTCATCAACATGTCTTTTCCAGTGAAGCTCGTCTCGAGGTGGAGACGGAGGTCGTAGGAGAAGGACGTTGCGCCTGCTTGAGCCTTGGCTCCTTTTGATCCAGGGTAGGTGGGATCACCCTTAACACCCTTTCCGTAATAGTTGGTGGCACCTAATACCCAGTGGCCTGAGCCCTTAAGTTTGGTGGTGGTGGAGAACTGGGTTGATTCCAGTTCGCCCACACGGGCTTCGAGTCCGTCAACACGGCCGCGGATGATCGCCAGTTCGGTTTCGAATTCCTTGATCAGACGGCGCAGCTCGTCGGTGATCTCAGTGATGCGATCGAGGCAGGCATTCAGCAGGGCAGCCGCTTCGTAGCGGGTCATTGCCCGGTTGCCACGGAAGGTGCCGTTGGGATAGCCGGCCACGCAGCCGTACTGCTCAACCAGATTGCTCAGGGCCTGATAAGCCCAGTCCGTNGGGTAGACGTCGGAGAACTGAGTGACGCTGGTGACCTGCGCCTTCTTTGANGAAGGCGCNTATTCAGCCATTGCCTCAACATTGATATCGGCGGCATGAGCGCCCGTGGCCAGAAGGCCNAGAGCAGCTGGAGCCACCAGCATTTGCTGGAAAAGCTTCATGGATTGGATTCCTCACACAGAAAGAGGGCGCAACAACGCCACACGAACNGATCGTCCACNCNGAGAAACCATGGACCGAGCCAATTTGTGACGCTCTTTCGTGCGACTTGTATCANNACAAACCAAACNGCNCAANAANNGTTGNANCNGCTACNNATTNCTCCCTNCNNTCCTGACACANATGCCGGCAACAGCAGTTCAGGNCGCGCCTCCCGNGTCAANGNAAACNNTCAANCAANGNGCCTGGTCGAAACTGNATGCTCNCNNCCCNNTGCAGGCTGACANCNNCCTCGCATCCCAGCCAGCCNCNNCGTGAAGAGCATTCAGCGTCGATCATTNTCTGCCAGCAGGGGCGTGTTGATCGCNGCCCTGATCTTCGCGACGGTGACCCTGAGTCTNCAGGCCTGGAGATCCTGGGTGCTCCTCGCCAGTTACGACCAGGGCATCTTTCAGCAGGTTCTCTGGAACAGCCTGCATGGNCACCCNTTCGCCAGCACGCTGTCCTCCCAGCTGTCGACCAACGTCATCCANGCCGACGAGTTGCCGTCCGTTGNCTATCAGCGACTGGGNCAGCACTTCACCCCGACNCTGATTCTGCTGGCCCCCCTTCTGGGTCTGATCGGAGGANCCGCCCTGCCTCTGGTGCAGGTGGGACTGATCACTGCCGCNGGACTGCTGCTGCATNGCACAGCNAAACGAATCNTCCCCGATCGCACCGCTGAATGGATCACCTACGCCTACTTCACCGGCAATGCACTGATCGGCCCCACCCTNGGCAACTACACCGATCTCTGCCAGCTNCCCCTGGTTGTNTTTGCTCTNATGCAGGGGATTCTGGAGCGGCGGTGGCGACTGATCACCGTGGCGGCACTGGTGATGCCCCTGATCCGNGAAGACACCGGTGTGGTGCTGGTGGCCATNGGACTGTGGCTGTTGAGTCGAGATCCACCACGCTGGCGGCTCGCCCTGGTGCTGATCGGATGGGGCGGTGGCTGGGTGATGGTGTGCACAAATCTGCTGATGCCCCTCTTCTCCGATGACAACGCCAAACGGTTCATGGTGGAGAACTTCGGGCAATACCTCGGNAACGGTGGNTCCGGTGGNAGCAGCAGNCTGGGAATGCTGCAACAGGCCCTGAGCCAGCCACTGCTGCTGCTCCAGCAACTTGTGGATCCACCGGGGAANACCCTGCTTTACCTGCTGGGCCACAGCCTGCCGTTTCTGTTCATCCCCCTCATCAGCNCTGACACCTGGCTGCTTGCCGGACCCAGCCTGCTGGGGCTTTTCCTCGCCCAGGGAGCCAACGATCCCCTGTCGATCACCATCCGCTACACGCTGCTGGTNGTGCCTGGCTTCGCCCTGGGGGCACTGTTCTGGTGGAGTCGACGCATNGATCCAATCCCAGGGCCCCGGGTGCGTCTGGCATGGGGAAGTGCCATGACGCTCTCGCTGCTGCTGACCATCAGCAGCAATCCACACCGAAGCCTCTCCTTTCTGATTCCCGACAGCATCGATCCTCCGGTNCACAGCTCAGCAGNGAACCAGTGGCGCCATGGGGCTGCAGCCCGAGAGGCCCTGGCNGTGATNCCCGCTGATGCAACAGTNGCGGCCAACACTCCNCTGGTTCCTCTTCTGGCANGACGTGANGTGCTGGTGCGGTTCCCCTTCAGCANGGGCTACCTCGATCGCGANGGAGTCGCCCGTGAGGTGAACTGGATTGCCATNGATCTGAATCAGCTGGAACGCTATGGGGTGGCCTTCCGCGGTGACTGGAAACAACTGCTCAGGAGCCGGGAATGGCTGAAGCAGCATCGAACCAGTCACAGTGTTCGCTCCATGCAGGACGGAGTCCTGGTGCTGGAACGCAACGGTTTCCGCAATGCAGAACTGGAACAGGAGCTGACGCGTGAACTGCAACGCCCCATGCCACCTGACCCCAGACAAAAAAGGGATGAGAACGGATAAAGGCCATAAAAAACGATGCCCCCGACCGGAAACCGGTCGGGGGCTCTCGCCGGGTCCACGTCTGNCGCGNAACCGGATGATCAGTCAGAAGGCGCCGTTCAGCCGGCGTTCTCCGCGATCAGCAGACCCTGCATAAAAGAACTGGAATGCATGAACACCTCCTCCTGGATGGNTTGATGAGCGCCGGCGNTGCGTTCGATGGNNNACTGAACCCGTGGGTCCGAGGATGCCATCACACCACTGCGATCGGGACNCTTGAACCCTAACGGAGCNGTGCAGGAATTGAAACGACGTNGNACAAGACAACTGGTGATGCTGCCGCTGGTTCTCTGGCTGCTCACCCTTTGTCTNTGGCTGCCNGGACTCGGCAATCTTCCGTTAAGAGACTGGGATGAAGGAAGGGTCGCAACGGTGGCCCGCTCGACGACGACGCTGCTGCCACGGAAATGGAATCATGATTACCTCAANAAACCNCCTGGGCTGCATGNGCCGATCGGNCTGCTGATTCGNCANGTNGGTGAACAGGAANCCGTGGTGAGGCTGNTTCCTGCCATCTTGTCCANTCTNGCGGTGCCNCTGATTGTGCTGCTGAGACGCGCCNTGGGGGGGCACGCCAACGAGGAGAAAGCAGCTCTGGCCGGAATNGTGCTGATGACGCTGCTGCCNATGGCCAGGCACGGAAGGCTGGCCATGCTCGATGGAACACTTGTGAGCTGCACACTGCTTTTGTGGTGGGGTTGGCTCGGCGCCTCCACCNATCCGAAGCGTGCCCTGNTCGCCGGGTTGGCAGGCAGCGGCATCCTGCTGCTGAAACCNCCCTCGCTGCTGGGCTTCGGGTTGATNGCTCTGCTNGTCGGCGGTCGGGCCNGTCGGCCGGGGNGAAGNGGATGGATGGCGCTGCTCCTCGGACTGCTGCCTGGTCTCAGCTGGCATATCTGGCACTGGNCGGTTCGTGGCGATGACGCCCTNCTGATGTGGGGCGGCCAGGGACTGGCTCGGATCACCAGCAGCGTTGGAGATGGGCACGGCTGGTGGACCCCCTGGGCCGAGCTGCTCGAAGGCGGCTGGCCATGGTTGCTGCTGCTTCCCGCTGGTCTTGCCTGGGCNTGGCGTGGTCGCCANGACACCGCTGGGCGCTGGGAGATCGGACTTCTGCTCGGNANTGCAGCTCTTGTGCTCCCACTGCGAACCCAGCTGCCCTGGTACAGCCATCTGCTGTGGCCACCGATCGCNCTGCTCTGCAGCGAGGGGTTGCAACANATGCTTGANAAGNGCCGCCCACGATGGGTGGCCTGGAGCTGGCAGGGCCTCGGAGTGCTGCTCCTGCTCACNGGAACCTGGCTGCTGCTGGGGAAGATCCCGGAGATCCCGGCATTGAGCCTGGTGCTGGCAGGCCTTGGGCTGTTGATTGGGGCNATGAAGCTNCGGNCACAACAGCTGCAGGGGCGAAAACAGGGCCTGATGATTGTGGTGATCGGTTGGGGACTGGCCCTGCTGACCTTCTGGCAGAGCCGACTCTGGATCTGGGAACTCAACGAAACCTGGGATCCACGGCCCGTGGCAGCTGAGATCCGCCGCCTGCCGGCGGATGCCGAGGTTCGACTCAAAGGACCAACGCGCCCCTCCCTGGGCTGGTACGCAGGACGGGAAATCCCGCCGTACAAGAACCAGCCCCCACCGGACAGCGACCACTGGCTGGTGAGCGATCGCCCGATGCCGGGATGCAGGCAGGCAGAGATTCAGCTGCAAGGTGAGTGGCAGCTCTGGCACTGTCGATGACACGGTCCACGACAGGGTCCACGAGACAGCCAGCGTGGCCAGGACGCTTGTGGTGGCTCTGCCTGGTTCTGGGGGGACTGACATGGGGTTGCAGTGCTCTTCGCCATGGCTTGCTGCAGAGCAACGCCTACGACCTCGGGCTGTTTGATCAATGGATATGGCTGATCAGCCATGGTCTGCCACCCATCTCNTCGATGGAGAAGGTGCATGTNCTGGCGGATCANGGNGCCTGGCTTCTCTANGCNGCAGGCCCTGCCTACCGGNTGCTGCCCTCGGTGCAGTGGTTGCTGGCGTCCCAGGCCCTGGCNCTGAGCTTTACGGCGATTCCGATCTGGAGCCTCGCCAGACAGGCCGGGCTCNCAAGANAACGTTGCTGGCTGGCCTGCGGACTGTGGTGGCTGCAGCCCGTNGTGTTCAATTCAGCTCTNTTCGATTTCCATCCCGAAACCTGGGTGATGCCTGNCTTNGCCCTGGCCCTCTGGGCAGAGAGAGCCGAGCGTCCCCGGCTCTGGNTTGGGCTGTTGGTTNTGATGCTNGGGGCCCGCGACGGACTGGTGCTGGTGAGCGGTGGAATGGCGCTGGATCTGGCCGTTCGTCGGCGATGGCGCTGGAGTGCTGCCGCCGCNGGATTGTCGATNGGATGGCTGCTGTTGCTGAGCCGTTGGCTGTTCCCGATGCTGCGGGATGGCGAGGGGCCAAAAGCTGCCGCTCGACTGTTCGACCANCTCGGTGGAGGCCCCTTGATGGTGATCAACACCCTCGACTGGGGTGGAGGCCTCAGCTATCTGCTGCTGCTGGCACTGCCCTGTGCCTGGCTCTGGCGTCGGCNCTCACTGNCCACNCTGCTGATCGGGCTGCCCCTTGTGATCGTGAACCTGCTCTCANCANCCCCNAGCACCCGGACCCTGATCCATCACTACAGCCTTCCTCTCGCCATNGTCGCGGTGNCAGCNGCGATCGACGGAGGATTGCGGACGCGGACAACGAATNCCGGACGCNNNTTGATCTGGAGNCTGGCCTGGGCAACGGCCTGCTGGCTGGCACTGGCGAAGCCCTGGTTCTTCAGCGGCCCCTATCTGCAGCGACTGCCCCAGCTCNGCGANGTCCGGGACGCCATCGCACGGGTGCCATCGANCNCCGACATTCTCACCACGAGNTANCTGGTGCCACAGCTCAGCCAGCGCNGAACCATCGCCTTCCCCAAGAAACGGACCTACCGCAACNTGACTGNCAAGCNGTGGAACGCACTGCTGCTCAACCCGGATGATCCAGGCTGGGGATCCAGTACAGACGTGCAGCAGCGGCTGATCAATCAAGCCAGGGACAGGAGATGGGACTGCCAGCGCTGGGACTCAGGCCTNACTCTGTGCCATGCCCCAGACGCTTCAGAACCACGGCNCCCCGACGGCAATACNCCAGCCGATACCCACCTGATTCAGTGAGGTCCTTCAGTTTGCGGCGNATCGAACGCTGCTGNTTGCGCTCNCGCTTGAACGTCGTTGCCAGTGGTTGGTAGTAACCGGGGAAAGCGGCAACCCAGTCCACCGGNTGCTCNTNACCCGCACGATCCCTGTANGAGGTGTATTTGGGGAAGCGGATCAAGGCCTCNCGTCGNGCNAGGAGTGGCAGCAATGGCGTATCAGCGGNAACACTCNCATCCGGCGGGACCANGGNAACCGCNTCAAGNGCAGTGGTCCGGCGTTCCAGCATCTGCAGCGGAGACACGTGNATCCAGGGCGAAATGCTGTCAGGGACNAGGGCCGACAGGCTGCGGTGTGGATTCCCCAGAAGTGTCAGCACCAGGCCAAGTGCAAGGGCGGCTGTCCAGCNACGACGGATCCAGNGTCTTGACCAGACNTCCGGATGTTNCTGCCACCACAACACCGCNCCGAGATANAGCCCCGGCACNAGTGCGAGCACATANCGCAACGTCACAGCNAGNGCGGTGCGTCCCTGAGACACCAGTGCAATCAGCAATGGCACNGCCATCANCAAAGCCCCATCCAGGGACAAGAGCGGCACGAACAGAAGNGGCAGGCTCAGCGCCAGCACGAAACCCANCGTCGCTCCAGGGGGAGANACNATCGCCTGAAGCAGTGCNGCAGGCCGGCGCAGCAANGCGATCAGCACCGACANCGTTCCACCGGANACGTCCTCCACCAGATGGCCGAANTTCTCCTGGAGAAAGCGGTCGGAGAGGGAGGAATCGACCGTNGGCTGAATCCAGCCGGTGATCAACAGCACCCAGCAGAAGGAGACAGCCATCAGCCCAGCTCCAAGCCAACGGGCNCCCGACTGNCGCAANAACGCCCAGCCTCCGATGGANAACAGCAACAGACCACTGTCCTCNCGCACNAGCAACAGCAGNNCNCCNAACANCAGNACCTTCCAGNGACAACGATCCANNAGGCCACCCACCACNAGAAAACCCAGCAACGGCAACCAGATCAGGTCATGAAAATTCTCCAAAGCCGGACCGATGACGGCCCCNCTGAGGAANTAGGCGACNGTGATNCGCAGGGCNAGGGGCTGGGNAAGGCGAGCNGCCGCCAGCCGCCACAACACGAGNCCTGCCGCTGTCAGTGCGGACACCTGGGTNAGGGGAAGCGCCCAGGGCCCGATCAGCCAGACGAGTGGTGCCACCAGCAGNGTGAGCACATTGGCGTGTTGGCCCAGATGCAGATAAGTCACCCAGGGCAGAGCATCCCCGATGGCAACAGCGCCTGAGAGAACCGAGGAGAGNCTGCTTTCGAAAGGCCGGCCCTGCGATGTGGACCACAGCTCCTGCAGGAACAGAGCCTGGTCNTAGGTNGCGCTGAGGCTTTCCAGACGCCAGATCTGGANCAGNAGGCATGAAAGCCAGAANCCCGCTGCGAGGGCCAGNACNGNCCTTGGCCAGATNGACTCGGNNGCTGAGGAGCGTTGCATGAATNACCCAACGGGCTGGGNCATTCAACCGAACATGGNCGTTCCNAAAGAAGCCANGAATCGATTCNGNAGAGACCGNCGCNTTCCCTTCAGCCATAAAAAAAGAGCGTCCGCAGACGCTCTTGTGAAAACTGAGCTGAGAACAGCAATCAGAGGGCGTTACCGCGGGGAAGAACCTCTTCAGGGAAGACGAAGTTTTCGTGCGGCTGGTCAGCCGGTGCCATCCAGGCACGCAGTCCTTCATTGAGAAGGATGTTCTTGGTG
>NYUU01000073.1 GCA_002684175.1 Synechococcus sp. CPC35 | reverse complement strand
TAATTGTTATAACCTCGATCTCGCGGATGATGCTTGAATGCCAGATGATCCGAAGCATGCGCATGGCAAGCGAAGGACGTGATGACATCTTCAATGAAGTCATGCATACCCCGATAGGGGGAACCCATCTGAATCTGTGAGTCGCTGGAGACCTGAAGAACTGTCAGAAAAAAAGAGAGATGCTCCAACAGTCTCTGCTTGACGACTTTTTCCTGCCAGCGGTACAACCAATAGCGCCAACTTCCACGGAGCTGGCACCAGAGAAAACGGGGTGAGGGCTGCAGCTTGTGCTCACCCTCGATAATCGGATAGCGCGTGAATGCATGCTGAATGAATGTGGGTGATTTCCATATCTTTCTCCACCTCAAACCTGGATCAAGAACAACATTGCTTGGCAGTGCATTCACCGCCGGCAACGATCGATAAAAATTAACTGGCTGATTCAAATTGGAGCGGGAATTGACTCTTTCCTTCTCTAAGGTGACGTAATTAGGACGTAAATATCCCAGTTCAAAAACCCATGCCTCAATCCCTAGTTTCTGCGCTTCTTCAATCGCAATGCGGTGGGGAATGATGAAATCTCCATACATGAAAACATGTCGAATTCCCTTGTCTTTCAACACCCCGCGCAGGAACGGTCGCCAGTCATCCATGCTTCCGGAATACGGCAACCGAACCGCCGAAGGGAAGCCGAACTCCCGCAGGGGAAACATCACCTTGGTGACTGGGATGCCACAGCTCCTCAGGTAATGGCAGAAGCGCGCAAAGAAGAGCCCGATCGGTCCCATCAGAAGCAGCACAGGCCCGTCGATACGCACTTGCACCAGTGCTGGTGCCCTACCCCTGCTCAAACCGCGTTCCACCCGGAAAATCAGTTCAAAATCCTGGCACGTCCTCTCATCGCCTCAACCGTCCCCAGTAGCGGAACAGAGCCTGCACAAGAGTGCGTCGCTCCGGTGGCCCGTCACGCCAGGCCACCAGCTCATCAATTGCCTGTTCAGGCGTGATGAACCATCCGCTGTGACGGTTGACGTAGCGCGGATACTCCACCAGGGCGGCATACACGAGGTCATCCAGTTCAAGGCCGGTGCGGCGGCGTGGGCAGTTCTCACAATCCCGGGTGAGCCCCCAACCGGCATAGAACGGCAGCCCCCAGCAATGCACCTCAAGACCACGCAGCAACGCCTCAAATCCCGCCAGGGAAGTCAGAACATGCAGGACATCAACCTGNGTGAACAGCTGCTGCATCGAACCTGACGTCAGCACTGCATCGCAGCAGGATNCNGTNNATTGCTCACCTTCCCCNGGCCGACACAAACCAGCCACNACATCCGGATGCGGTTTNTAGACGATGTANGCATCAGGTTCTGCAGCCCGCACNGCCTTGAGCAGTNCGAGATTGGTGCGGATTCCAGGNGCNCCGAATCGAATCGACGCATCCGNNTCNACCTGCCCCACCACCAGAACGACACGNTCAGCATCGACTGGNCGATGCCAGGGTTCAGCGCTCAGGTTGTATTTGGTGATCGACTGCTCAACAAGACGCCGGCGCAGAGCGGCGGAACGGCGACGTTGCGNATCAGAACGNNNCCCTGCGGCCAGAAGACGTTCNAGATCGCTTGGACGCGTGGCGTCGTAATACATCCCAGTGGTGTCGACNACCCAGGAGATGGGCTCGACCAGATCCGCTCCGAGNCCCACNGAACGGANAAAACCATCCTCAACCCGCAGCAACGGCAGATCTCCNGCAAGCGAAACCTGCTTCAGNAGGTCAGANCCTGCCCGGCGCCCCCACACCGCAACNGCCTCTGCCCTNGCNCTCAGCCCCTGCCATGNNAANCGGAAGNTCACCTCGCTGCCNGCCAGAAATCGGCGCAGACTGCGCTGCTTCCAGGGGGTGAATCCGAACGCTTCAACCCGTGCCGGGGCAGCCGCTCTCTGACGGCGCTGCAGACCGATGGCTGCCATCAGATCCTCAATGGAACAGGGNTCGNGATGGTGCGGATCAACGCAGCGTGGATAGCTGACCANCGCGGCATGAACCAGNGCTTCAAGGCTGGGCCGNGCCTGACGGCGAAGCGGAGGACTGAGCCGATCCATCGTCAGGCCCCAACCGGCATAGAACGGCATCCCGAAGCAGTGCACCGGTCGTCCCCAGAGCAANGCNTCGAACCCCATCTGCGAGGTCACGACGTAAACAGCAGAGGCCCGTTCCAGCAGACCNGCNGGATGCANGCCATCGGCACTGATNCGGATCCGGGGGTGCTGGAGGTCCGNCGNCTGNAAATGCCCCNTGGACTGACCGCGGATCACATCNGGNTGANCCCTGACAACAANGGTGCTGTCTGGGTTTTCNTCGAGTGCNGCCTTCAGCATCAANCGNAAGTGATCCNNNCCCGCCAGGCCGAGCGCAATGGAGCAGTCTCCGGCTGATTGATCCACCACGAGAACGAATGACTCGTCGGGGACAGGTGANTCGCGATGGGGGTTGAGCTTGCTCAGCCGNTGNTCACACCAGAGGGNCTGAACCTGNCGGNCCCGTTCGATCTGCNGNGGCGTCAANGGTTCAGCGATCAGCTGCTCNAGGCGGCTNGGAGCGGTCGCATCGAAATGAACCCCCAGGTCATCCACCAGCAGCGCCAGCGGTGGATGATCGGNCCCCTTGTCGACGGATCGCAGGAAACCATCCTCCAGATGCCAGACGGGCAGCCCCCACCAGCGTCCGAGGGTTTCCACNCGCCNGGCGCTGGGACGCCGGCCCCAGGCGAGCAGGGCATCGACATCGCGATGNCGCCCNGGCACNAGCCTGGCTGGCGCCAGCAGATCAGNCAGGGTCTGATGNGCCAGCATCCCCCTCGCAGGNACACCGAGCCGTGCAGCAGCAGGCTTGATCATCAGGTAGGACGGGACGTACCGAATCCTCACCGATGGCAGCATCCNCTGGAGCGCTTGCCCTGATTCCCGCCCGCGGTGGTTCCAAGGGCATNGCTCACAAGAACCTTCAGNTCGTGGGGGGCATNCCGTTGGTGAGTCGCTGCGTCCTNGCCGCNCTGNACAGCCAGCGNANCACACGGGTCGTTGTNANNACTGACGACGNCGGGATCGANGCNGCCGCCNTCGATGCCGGCGCCCAGGTGGTGCGCCGCCCGGCNGACATNTCAGGAGACNTCGCCAGTTCCGAATCAGCACTCCTGCANGCNCTGANCGAGCTCGAACANAGGGGNGCACTGGAAAGCACCCTGGTGTTTCTTCAATGCACATCACCGTTCACNTCCGGGNATCAGATCGACANNGTGCTTGCCGCCCTGGATCAACCGGAGCTGAACAGCAGCTTTGCCGTGCNTCCATGGCATGGCTTTCTCTGGCGTGCTGANGGCNNNGGCATCAATCACGATCCGTCCCTGCCACGGCAACGGCGNCAGGATCTTCAGCCCGCNTACCNGGAGACNGGNGCGATCTANGCGATGCGCACCGCACCGTTCCGTCNANTTGGCAGNCGNTTCTGCNCTCCATGGCAACCCGTTGTNCTCCCCGACTCGNGCCCGGAAATCGACACGNCTGANGATCTGGCTCTCTGCCGGAGCATTGCAGCNATCANCGCCAGCTAGTTTGCCCTTGACCGTTTGAGTGGTTGATGGCGCCCTCAGATCAAAAGCGCCTCGCTGGACGCAAGATCGTTGCCTTCGCCTGCTTCGACTCCTTCGGNAAGCTGGCGATGACGCTGCTGGAAGCCTGCCGGCGNCAGGGAGCGGACACAACCCTNTACCTGCTNGAGNTCAACAACCGCACCCTCTCCCGCAGACAACGCCTGGAGATTCGNCGGATCGATCCCCGAACCCGGATTGAGAAATGCCCCTGGAACGACCTGCGCAACCTGGCCGGCCCCATGGCCGGCAGCGTCGATGGACTGATCCTCGGNCTGGACGGTCAACGCAGCCGTGATGCCCTGTTGCAACTCAAAGGGGTGTGGTCNGGATCAACGCCNCGCCCGCTGCTGGTGAGCGCCTACCCGGGCATCCTGTTCCGCTTCGCCCTTGAAGGGATGCTGGATCGCGCCGGAGCGGACCTNCTCTGCCTGAACAGTGAGCATGATCTNGCGACCTACAGCAGCGGCTGTCAGGCCCTCGGCATGGACAGCGGCAACGCGGTGGTGACCGGCCTTCCGATCCTCTGGCGGGTCCAGCCGAACATCAAGGAGGAGAACAACCCCCTCTCCATCGTTTTCTTTGAGCAACCCTCGATTCCCGTTCACCCCCTGCAGCGGCGTTTCCTCTGTGATCAGCTGCTTGAGCTGGCAGCAGCCTGGCCTGATCATCCGGTGATCTTCAAACCGCGCACCTCGAGCATTGAAAGCACGCTCCACAGGCGACACGGTGAAATGTCAAGCGTGATCAGCGCCATGACGCGAAGCCAACCGAATCTGAAGCTGAGTTTCAAACCTGCCACTCAGTTGCTTCGTTGCTGTGGTTGCGCCATCACCGTGTCTTCCACCGCTGCCCTGGAGTCCATGGCGATGGGAATCAGCACCCGCATCGTCGGGGACCTTGGTGTGACCGAGACCCTCGGCAATCACTTCTTCGCGGCATCGGGGGCCGTTGCGGACTTTGCAGCAATCCGGGACAACCCGTTCAAGGCCATTCATGACCAGTCCTGGCTGGAACGTCAGGGGCTGACCCCTGGAGGTGAGCAGCGTTTCATCGATGCCATGGCTGAACGGCTGAAGCATCCGCTTCAGCCCATCGGCGGCGAGGGAATCGGTCCGAGCGCCTGGGGCAGCCAGGCCTGGCAGAAGGCTGCCCTGAAGAACGGCGGCCGCCGCATGGTCAGCAGTGGAGGGGCACGATCCAGCCAGCGCAAGCGGCATCGCACGCGCCGCGTGCTTCGCAACATGCGTGATGGACTGGTGGGTTTCGGGCGATTCTCCCGATTATTCAGAAAGTAAATGAGCATTGTGCTCATCAGCGACGGTGCTCTTGAAAGAGCCGGTTGCGGACGCCTGGCAGAAACCCTTCAACAACGGAATCGTCCCTGTCTGACGGTGGGTCCGGCTCTGCTGTCGCTGCAGCCGCTGTCGGGGATGGAGACAGAGGTCCTGATTGATCCTCTGCAGCTCCTGGGTCACCCCCTTCTGGAGCAGGCCAGCGCCATCGGTCTGTTCCTGCAGAAACCCCAGGATGTGCGTGGCTTCGTCCGTGCTTACCGCGCCATCTGCCGTAACAGTGGGCGGCCTGCAGCACCGGTGTTCTCAGGCCCATTGATTCCGCTGGTCGGCGATGCCCTTGTTCAGGATCTGATCGAACGCTGCTGCTGTGACCTGCTGTTGGTGAGTGGTGATGTTCAGCTCAAGCAGGTTCAAGCCATGACGTTCAACTGGGGCAAACACCACCCATGGCCAGACACCATTGCCACAGGGTTCTGGTTCGACTCAAAACAATCAGGGCCAGCTTCTCCGCAGAGGATGCTGCTGGCCTTGATCCAGGAAAGCGTGCCCACCTATCCCGGCGCCACCGACCAGCTGCTGCGCCAACTGAGGAACTGGGCCCAAAAAAATCCCAGCTGGACCGTGGTTCTCCAGAGAGATCATGCCTGGAGAACAGACAGGCCCCTCATCAATATCAATGGCAGGACCCCTCTGCCAGCCAACCTGGTCAGCGCCGCACCAGGACAGATGCTCCCCTTACTGGGCCGCTGCACCGCCTGCCTGACCGTGAGCTCTCCCTGGATCTACGCAGCCATGGCGTGGGGTTCGATCCCCCTGATCGTGGCTGACTACGGCATTCACGGCAGGCAGGGCACAACAGGGTTCTTCGGATCCGGGACGATGCACCATCTGCGAAGTGTCCGACAGCTGGATGATCTGCTGAACCTGCCTGGTGTCAACCAGACCTGGCTGGATTCGATGGGTGGGGCAATCTCAAATGGAACCGATCGGCTTCTGAACGCACTGGACAAGCTGAGCAAACCGAACAACAGAGAGAGCGGAGCGTCGTGAAACTGCTGCTGATTGCGGACAATGACAGTCAGCTCCTGGCCTGCGAAGCGCTCTGCCTTGGTTCCGGCATCAATCCTGATGACGTGACACTCAATGTGATTCCACGGGAGGGAACTCCGCAGAGCATCCTGCGAAGGGTGAGACAGCTGGGGACCTGCTGGACGCTGCAGCTGACGCAGCTGCTCAATAGCTCAAAGCTGACCAGCTTCGATGCAATCGGTGTGTTTCTCACCGGCAGCAAGCTGAATGACATCCGGCTCGCCCTGGAACGCCGATCGAAACGTCCATTGCTGTTCTGCGGTTTCAACGGTGTTGTTCTGGATCATTTCATCGAGGGAATCAGCTGGCGTCTGGGCTATGACCTGATCTGCCTCAGCGGACCTCGCGATCAGGACGCCCTGGAGCAGCTGGTGGCCAACACTCCATTTGCGAATCAACGCACGGTTCTGACGGGTCTCCAACGCAACCAAGTCTCAGTTAAGGGCCCTCCGACCTCAGAGAAAGCAAAACAAATGGTCTTTGCCGAGCAGGTTGTCATGCCGGCAACGCCATCGGAACGATCAGCCATGGTGAGGCTTCTTGCCGATCTGGCCGATCGCTCGCCGGAATGGGAAATTCTGATCAAACCACGCATCTCACCGGGTGATGCCACCTTTCATGAAGTGGAGACCCACATCAGCACCACTCTTCGCCAGACCCTCGGGGTGGCTCCACGCAATCTGAACATCACCTACAAACCACTGCCGGATCTGCTGCAGGAGGCGAGATTGCTTCTAACGCTCTCGTCCACAGCGTTCTTTGATGCTCTTGATTTCGGTTGCCGGCCCATGGCAATGAGCGATCTCGGACTCAATCCCTCCCATGGAAGCCATGTGTTCGTTGGCAGTGGCGTCTGGCGTTGCGTCAGCGACGTGTCAGACCTGGATGCGCTGGACCGGGATCTTCCCTTCCCAGATCAGCAGTGGTTGCACTGGATGGGATACGGAGCTGAATTCAATCCGCGCAAGTTGCT
>NYUU01000072.1 GCA_002684175.1 Synechococcus sp. CPC35 | reverse complement strand
GTAGCAACTGAGCCAGGCAGGTATCAGCATCAAAATGACAACAAGACGATATCCCCTTAGTTCCTGAAGATCGGATGGAGTCGTTCCCGGTAACAGCCCTGCTTCGGCCAGTCAGCCCACTGTCGGTTGCACAACCACGAGAAGAATCATTACGCCCGGAAACCATGGCGATCAAGCAGCCGCCCCACCAAAAACTGGGCTGGCGCATAAGCGAGGACATACATGCTCATGGCCAGTCCATAGGCACCTCTTCCAGCTCCGGAGGCCTGGGTCAGTTCTGACTCAACCTGTTAGCCAAAAATTGAGAGATGACGGTTGATTTGCTCCGTTGGAGGTCTGATTGGCTGCTACGTCTGATCAACTGCTAGGTCTGATCATTAGAGATGGATTCCCATGCCTTGATCCATGCATGAGTGAGAGAGGGAAAGATCAGATTGCTGGCTGACTCGATTGGTTCGGTCAGTAAATGCCATGGTTTCCGTGTTCGCTGTTTCTGGATCCGACGCAAGAGATGGGCTCCGATCGCATGCATCCGTAATTCCTCTCCAATCGATGTAGGTGAATACACCGATCGTTTTCGTTGCTTGAGATCGGAATCATCAGGAAATGCACTTTGCCAGCTGGTTCCCCATGCGGCTTTGGCAAATTGATTGTTGTGTCTGGAGTAATGAAGGGTCACCCGCTGACGGAGATGCTTTGAAAATCCCCAGAAGGCTGGATCGTTCCAGCATCGTCGACGTTCTTCCTTGAGGATGATCTGTGAGGAATCTCTGATCGATTTCACTGGGATGGATCTGTCCTGGAGACGTTTTGATAGCAGACGTGCCATCCATACTCCCCTCGTGCCTGGACTTCGGTTGAAATGGCGGCTATCACAGGATTTCCAGGAGATTGTCGTTGACAGGCCGAGAGCTGAAATGAACTGTTCGAATGGATCGATACCGCCTTGCTTGAAGGGAAGAAAGGTTACTTTGAGGCCGTCCTGTTTTGCTTCCAGCAGGGGCTGGAAATAACTCCAGAAATCGAAAACATCCTGTCGGCGTGCAACCGATCCTCTCTGAGGACGTTCGTTGCTCAGGCGGCCATGGAGTGCTTCATGGACAAATTCCTCGAAACTCAGACTGTGGTAAAAACGGCGCAAGGAATATGTATATCTGGAATTGATGTAATCCAGTTGGCTGCGGATGAAGATNACGATNTGAAGTGANTATCCNTTTTTGCGCGCCAGGCTTTGCAGATTTGAGATGCACTCCCNANTGGTNANAGGCACNGCAAATTGTTCAGCACTCAANAANAGATTTCGGTTTNTATCNCTGCTTTNAAACANCCTCTGCCAGCGATTCCANCGNCGNTTGCAGAGATCAGCGACGAGTTTTTTGGGTTTGGGTTTTTGGTTCTGCGGATCCTGAATGTCAAATCCCAGTTCCAGCAGCAACGCGCTGTTTCGGTGCAGCCGNTCNTGGATGTAAGTGGATGCCGTCTTATGNGTACCGGCGTGAATGATCAACTCCGGCCGAAGCCGNNGTCCGGCCTTACTCTCCCGGAATTCCTTNTTTTCAGCCATGGGGTTTCCGGGTCGCTTCCGGCTGGTGCTTTCAGCACTCATTTNTCTGGGGGCCCTTGGACCGCCTCGGAGCGATGCCGTGACATTCACNCTCCGNCGTGCCGCCATTCTGACCTCGCAACCCAGTTANGAGACCCGCTTCCGNCTCGAGATTGATCCTTTGAGTGTTCTGGTGGANGGGCCTGCCATGGAACAGAAGGGTGAGTTCTGNCAGTACAGGNTTCTTGANCGNGAGCATCAGCCATTAGCTCCCGAGATCGCCTGGACTCCCTGTCACAGCATTGACAAGCTGGTCCCGGTCCCCTGAAAGATCCACNGCGGCAGANGTCTCATCTGTNTNGTAGCGCGGACGNAGGCCACTCAGGNCTGGCAGCATCGCAAGACAANCTGCGCTCATGATCAACCAGAGCACCAGACCATTGNGTTGATGGTCNAGCAGTGCACCTCCCACNAGAGGNGCGACGATGGCGCTCACGGTGAAGCACTGGGAGAAGAGCGCCATGGCGAGACCGCGATGGCCAGGAGGGGTTTCCTCGATGACAG
The DNA here is from genome assembly GCA_002684175.1 of Synechococcus sp. CPC35. Lineage (GTDB taxonomy): Bacteria > Cyanobacteriota > Cyanobacteriia > PCC-6307 > Cyanobiaceae > Parasynechococcus. Next base: position 10,020 of record NYUU01000072.1, on the reverse strand, counting down.
CNTCNGTNGCAGTNGGGAGAAAGGCNGCCTGTGCGAACGCCATCGGCAGCAGAGCNACCAGNACAACNGCTGTGCCGGCTGTGAACAGAGACGACAGNGCGATCAGTGCGCTGCCGATGCTGAAACCGATCAGGCTGATCCCCAGGCCNAATCGAACACTTCGATCAGCAAGCCAGCGACCCACGGGCCANTGCAGACTCACCAGCAGNATGAGTTGNAGGGCGATCAGAGCACTGCTGTGGGTTTCNCTGAGCCCNGGTCTCGANAGACCTCCCCGCACCAGATCAAGGGGCAGTGCGCTCTGCTGCAGAGANAGAAGGCTTGTTGCCACCACGCTGACGGCCAGAACAGGCAGCAGGGGAAGGAGCCANCNGATNGTCAGGGGTCCATCCGAAAGGGATCCATTGGAATCCTCATCCGTGGGCTCCGCTGAGTCGGGGAGATGGCGTGATCGGTTGTCCTGNAGNGGGTAAAGACTGATCAGAATGAGCACCGTTGCCATGCAGATGGCNTCGACGCCGTAGATGACNCGGAGAATTCCAAGAATTGCNGCCANGGTTCCGATCAGGGCACCGCAGCCGATTCCNAGTGCATCGGCACTGCGAACGAGGGCATANCCNCTGCCGGATGGAACCGAACCGCAGCTCAGCGGAACGGCCAGTTCGATGGCGGGCCAGTAAAGACCTGCCGCNCTGCCCAGCATCAGCTGGCCCAGNAGGTAACCGCTGTAGTTGTCTGCCTGGATGAGGATCAGNTCGCCTGCAATCGCCAGGAGTGTTGTCAANCTGATCGGCCATGAGCAGCGCAGGCCGCGATCCAGCAGGGTTCCGCAGAGCAGACGGATCAANGTGCCGATCAATGCGGACACAGCNAGACCGCTCCCCACCTGACTGGCAGAGAAATCAATCGCGTGAAAGATCANAGGGGTCATGAAGATCACCCCACCGGCACCGATTGAAGCCAGAAGCCTCAGCCTGGTGACATTTCTCAGGGCTGGTGGAAACTGGTTCCACCACCGCAGAGGNTCNGGCGTTGCTGCGCGGACGCTTAACAGGACGATGCATCGCAATGGGCCTGAGCGGCAGTCTGCTGCTCTTCGCGGNCGGATCGTGGAACGTGAAGGCAACCGAAAGCTTGGAGGTGGAGATTGATGGTGTTGTTCTGCCNGTGGCCGTGGATGANCTCGGCTCTCTGGTCAGGGCGTCGAGAGCACAATCCGAAGCGGCTCCACGCACGGAACTGACCACCTGGATGCAGCTNCTGGATCCCGAGAGCCGACGCGGNCTGATNCGCCTNCTGGATGCNCCTGTGCTCACCCGTCGCAGTCTTGGCCAGCAATTGCTTCGCANCTGGGGAGCGCGGCCTCTGCTGGATGCTCTGGGGACACTGATTCGAGTCGACGGCGGCGGACGAATCAGCAGTTCCGTGGTGATGGCCACCCTGGAGCAACTTCTGGAACAACAGGAGCAGATCACGACGCTTGATGTGCTCAAAGCGCTTCCGCATCGCCAGCTGCGGCTTGACCTTGATGCGCTGCTCAAGGCTGCTGACAGATGGCGCAGTGAATTGACCCGGCATCATGCTCTGACTGCCTCCCTGGGACGTCATCCCAGCCAACACCAGAAGCTGGAGCCGCTTGCGACGGATTCCACCGCTGCAGGATCACCAAGATTGATCCGCCTGTCTGTACCCCATCGTTCCGAACCGCTGCAGGTGGAGGTCTGGGGTCCGGACATCGACCGGAGCGATCACCTCTGGATCGTTCTCCTGCCTGGTCTGGGAGGAGATCCAGAGCACTTTCACTGGTTGGCCAGGGGATTGGCGGCTTCCGGCTGGCCTCTTGCTCTTGTGGATCATCCAGGCAGTGATTCGGCTGCAGTGCAGGCTCTTCTGGAGGGACGACAATCCTTCGATGGTGCTGAGGCACTTAGGCAACGACTGGCAGACCTCAGGGCGGTTCTTGAGGCTCAGCGAGGCGGGCAGCTCCCGGTGCCGGGGAATCGCGTGGTGTTGGTGGGGCATTCACTTGGAGCGCTCACTGCATTGCTTGCAGCAGGTGCTCAACCCGTCGCGGGGGCTGACCAACGTTGCGAAGCGGCACTGGCAGGACTCCCGCTCACCAACCTCTCGAAACTGCTCCAATGTGAACTTGCTGCCGGGCGCGTGATGGAGACGCCTGTCGTCAATCCGTTGCCGACGGCCGTGGTGGGGCTCAACAGTTTCGGTGGTCTGATCTGGCCTGAAAAGAAGTCAAAACCGTTGGGGATTCCCCTGTTGCTCATTGGAGGGACCCTCGATCTCATCACCCCGCCCCTTGATGAGCAGCTGGGGCTGCTGGCCGCACTGGGACTGCATGGTGCGAGTCGTGCCGTCGTGGTTGAGGGAGCCAGCCATTTCTCACCGATCCGTGTTGATGGGCAGGCTTCGGAGGAGGAGGGTGACGACTTGTTCCAACTTGGTGAAGAGCTTGTGGGTGTGAACCCACTGACCGTGCAGCAACTGATTGCGCTGGAACTGATCCGCTTCCTGAATCAGCTGGAGGGTGATCCTTCAGCTGGGGGGATGCAGCATCTCAGTGACGGAACGACGCGCTGGCATCGCCTTGACCGTTCTTCCGCCGCTCGTCTGACGGAACAGCTTCAGTAGCGGATCCGCGGATCGAGGGATGCCACCAGCAGATCAACCAACACGCTGATCAGAACCACCAGCCCGGCAAGCACCACAACAATGCCCTGAACCACGGGGTAGTCCCTTTGATTGATCGCCTCCTGCAGTCTCAGGGCAATGCCTGGCCATGAGAAGGTGACCTCGATCAGCAGAGCACCGCCGATCAGCGAAGCCACTGTGATTCCTGCGATTGTGAGGACGGGCAGCAGGGCATTGGGAAGCCCGTGGCGAAGAATCACCTGCCTCTCACTGAGGCCGCGGCTGCGGGCGGCCTCCACATAATCACCGCGAAGGGTTCTTCGCAGGTTGAGGCGCAGAGCAGTGGTGAAGGAGCCGCTCAGCAGTATTGCAAGGGTGCTGGCAGGAAGAATGAGATGCCGAATGGTTCCTTGCAGGGCCTGCCAATCCCCTTGACGCAGGCTGTCGAGAAGAAAGAAACCGCTTCCTTCAGGTGGGAGAAGGCTTGGGGGGAAGCGTCCACCAACGGGCAGCCAGCCCAGACTCACCGCGAAGACAAGCTGAACCATCATCGCCACCCAGAATGGCGGCAGGGCGTATGTCCCGAGCCCGTAAATCCTGCCGCTGAGATCGAGCTTCCCTTCCGGTCGGGCAATCCCGCTGAAACCAATGCTCAGTCCAAGAACGGCGGCGGCGATCAGTGCGATCACACTCAGCTCCAGACTGGCTGGCAGCGTTCTGTTGATGATGGTGCGCACAGGTTCCTGATTGATCAGAGCCTGACCAAGATCACCGTGAATCAAACCGTTCAGATACTGGAGGTACTGATCCAGAAGGGATTGATCCAGCCCCAGCCTGGCGCGCATGGCTTCCTTGGCCGCGGCGGGAGCACGACTGCCCAGCACCGCGTCCACCGGATCACCAGGCGCGACCCGCAGCAGCAGGAACACAAGCGTGGCGATCAACCAGAGCATGACGGGCGCCAGCCCGAGACGGGTTGCGCTGTATCGGGCCAGATCCCGGACGCGTCCCATCAGTTGATTTTCTCAAGTCGTGAGAAAACAACATGACCGCTGCCGTCAAATTCCGGCGGTTTGATCCAGAGCTGTCCCCAGGCCCGTGGTGAGTCAAGCCAGACGGGAATGTAGGCAGCCCCGGAGGCAGTGAGCTCCTCCACAAGATTCAACGATGCCATCCGCGCCTTTCCACGCACTGCATCACTCTCCTGTAGTGCGGCCTGGAGCCCCGGAGCGCTCCAGAAGCTTCCACTGATGGCGGCTTCCCCGTTCTCGCAGGTGTCGCCTTGGACCGTGGTGCAGCTGAGCAGAGGTGTGAGGTAGGCCTCCGGATCGGGGTAGCTGCCTCGCCAGTCCAGCATCACCGCCTTGAACGCACCTTCTCCCAGCTGGCGGTAGATCGTTGTGGATTCCACTCCATCAAGGTCGAGCACAAGGCAATCGGAAAGGTCACGTTCAATCTGGGCCTGCCAGGTCAGCGCCAGCAATTTGTCGGCAGGCACATTCGAGCGGAAGGTAAGCGGTACGCGTAACTGCCTTCCTTTGCAGTACCCGGCTTTCGCCAGCAACCGCTTCGCTTCATCGGGGTTGTGGCTCGGCCAGGAGGCAAGTTCGCCGCCGGGAAGAGTTGGGGGAATCAGCGATCGCAGCGGACGACGCAGGCCATAGCTCACCCTCTCAGACACCACCCCGCGATCGAGGCTGAAGGCCAGAGCCCTGCGAAGCCGTTGATCATCAAGGGGTGGGGTGTTGCTCAGCAGAGTGATGTAGCCGATCTCCATCGCAGGTCCGACCGCTTCGTGGAGATCTCCTTCACGCGCCTGTTCGCTCAGGGCATAGCGTTGATCTTCATCAATGGCGGCTGACAACAGAACGTCCACCTCTCCGGCCTTCAGAGCACCGAAGAGGGCGGTTGAGTTGCTGAGGGTGATCAGGTCGAGACCGCTGTTTTCAGGAGCAGTCCCCCAGTACTCCGCAAAGGGTTCGAGCCGCTGTTGATGCTCGGTGAACCGTGTGAGTCGGTAGGGCCCTGTTCCGACAAAACGATCATGCAGAAAACGATCACGATGCTCCGCGTAGGAGGTGGGGGAGATCGGAGTGAGGTTCACAGAGGTGAGCAGACCCTGCAGGGAGGTGGAGGGTCTGCTCAGCTGCAGCCGGATGGTGTGCGTATCCACCACGTCCACTGCACGGATGCGATCACCCACCACATAGCTGAGCGTGCCGATGCGCAGGAAACGCCTCAGGCTGAAGGCCATGGCTTCAGCATTGAAGGCGCTGCCGTCGTGAAAGCGAACGTCTTTCCTGAGTGGGATGGTGACGGTCAGGCCGTCAGGGGTGAGCTCGGGAAGACCAACCGCGAGTCGTGGCTGAAGAGTGCCATCCCGGTTGAGGCTGTAAAGCGGATCGCCGACAGCGCTGAGCAGTTGAATAATGCTCAGGGTGCTGGCCTGTGCTGGGTCGAGGGAGCTGATCTTCCCCGCAGAGCCAACGGTGAGTCGCTGATTTTGCTGAACCGATCTGCAGCCGACGGGGATGAGACTCGCCAGCACAATCATCACCATTCCCGCGAGGGAAAGTCCCGGAGGGTGGTGAGCACGGATCACAGCGCTGCTCAGGCGAGAACGGCTTATTTAAATGCCTCAGGCGATCATGCGGATCTGATCGATCGAGATTTCGAACACCGGAGAGCCGCCGTCGGGTTCGAGCGGCCAGCGGCGAACCCAGCAGCGCTCGTGTTCGCCGTCCACTCCGATCACCTGATAGGTGTCGTTGTCGAGATTCAGATTGACGCAGTCACCTTGATGAATAGTCATTCGGTCCTGCAGATCGCTCAGCAGGCAGCCTTGACGGATTGAAGCTTCGGTGAGGTTCGGCATGAACCGTTAGGTGCACAGATCGGCGAAAACCGATCCTTAAAGGAAGGGATGTTGATATTTTGACTTATTTGCATCTCTCTTTGCCAGGGCAAACCTTCGACTTCAAAGACAGCTGTTTCTAAGGCAGCCGTTTCAAAGGCAGCCGTGATGGGCGGCAAGACCCGAGACCTCACTGAGCGCCTGAATTGCCCTGAGCGCATCATTCATCTGTTGTTCTCTCACTTCGTGGGTGATCACAATGATTTCAGCACCTGCAGAGCTGGCGTTGAGCTGCACGATCGACTGGATCGAGACACCCCTTTCACCGAAACACTCTCCGATTTTGCCGATCACACCAGGAGCATCCTTGGTGTTGAATCGAACGTAATGGCGCTGACGGATCTGGCCTGCGTCCACAAGGACGCATTGTCGCCAGCTCCCTGCGGCCAGAAGGGGGTCAACCTGTCCGGAAGCCCCTTCACTGGCCTTCCTGATTCCAGCAATGTTGAGAATATCCGCCACCACTGCTGAGGAGGTCGGTCCGGCACCAGCCCCTGGCCCGTAGAACATCACCCTGCCGATCGGGTCACCTTCGACAAGGATGGCGTTGTTGACTCCATTGACTCCTGCCAGGGGATGATCCTTGGGTACCAGGGTTGGTTGGACCCGCAGAGACAAGGGCAGAGGCTCTCCTGTTTCTGCCATGCGTTCCGCCACCGCCAGCAGCTTCACCCCATAGCCAAGCTGGCTGGCGTATTGCACATCCACACCCTCCAGCTGACTGATTCCCTGGGTTGGAATTGCACTGCGGTCCACACTTCCCCCGAAGGCCAGGCTTGCAAGAATCGCGATCTTGTCGGCTGCATCGAGTCCGTCCACATCCGCTGCAGGGTCTGCTTCTGCATACCCCAGCTCTTTCGCATCGCTGAGCACCACGTCATAGGCAACTCCTTCCTCAGCCATTCGAGTAAGGATGTAATTCGTGGTGCCGTTGATGATGCCGCTCACCCGGTTGATTCGGTTGCCGCCAAGGGATTGCTTCAGGGGTTCAATGATCGGAATGCCACCACCGACCGCTGCCTCGATCAGGACGTAAACACCTGCTTTTGCAGCTGCTTCGGCAATTTCCTGACCATGGCGTGCGATCACGGCCTTGTTGGCTGTTACGACCGACTTTCCAGCGTGAATGGCCTGGAGAATGAGCGTGCGGGCCGGTTCCAGGCCCCCGATCACTTCAACCACCACGTCCACCTCAGGGTTGTTGACAACCTCCGCTGGGTCGCTGGTGAGGATGTCGTCGGGTAGTTGAACCGCTCGTGACCGGGTTAGATCACGCACCGCCACGCTCACCAGGTTGAGGTCATGCACCAAGGGGTGGCGTTCATCCGGGCACAGCAGGATCGAGGCAACCCCACCACCAACCGTGCCCAGGCCGAGCAGCCCAACGCCGATCCGTGCACCCATTCGTCAGTGATCTCCCGATGGTTGTCTTGCAGTGACTCTATGGATCGGCGGTACCTGCTCAGCCCTCCAGCGTTTGGGCCTGCGACTGCATCATTCGAAAAATGTTCAGAAAACCGTTGGCTCGAGAGGGAGTGAGGCTGGCGTGAAGACCTGTGGCTGAGATGAATACGGGATCCACTGCCTGCACCTCTGCAGGGGTGAGACCCTCCAGCCCCTGAATGAGCAGTGCCAGCAACCCTTTTGTGATCAGAGCATCAGAGTCACCCTGCCAGTGCATCACCCCTTGATCCAGGGATCCTGAAACAAACACTTGGGAGACACATCCCTTCACCTTCCTGTCCTCTGTCTGCTCCTCGGCAGGCATCGGTTTCAACTTCTTGGCCAGCCACAGAACGTATTCGTAACGGCGTTTCGGATCGGAAGTGCTGCCGAGGCGTTCCACCATCCGATCCAGTTCGGCGCTGCCGGTGCTGGTGGCCATCGGAATGTCAATCGGATTGACGTCGCACGCTAGCCAGGAGTCCCACGAGAGCCAGACCGAAGGGAAGTGAAACCACTTCATCGAGATTGACCGTGCCCGAATCAATTGGCAGCTCCAGATAGTCGCGATGTCCGGGACCGCCATCCACCTGCAGATCAACAATTCCGTCCTCCAGATTCTTGATGTTGAGAATCAGCCGGCCTGCTGAATCGGTGCGGCCCAGTTCCTGGCCAGGGGTGCCGTCTGGGTTGAGCAGGCGCACAATCGCGTTTTCGGTTGGTTGACCATTGGAAAAACTGCTGTTCAACTCAAGATCACCATTCAGGTAGCGAAGGGCGCTTTCGATCTGATGTGCTTCAGCCGGTGTGTCCAGGCTCAATACGCTTCCAAATATCAAAAGGGAAGTCAGCAGACGCAGCATGGATTGATCAATCCGCAGAGCTCATGATGCGGTTTCTGCAGAGGGCCTGCCAGCTCCTTTTTCACAGATCCATCCACTGAAAGGGATATCCCAGGGATCCCTCGGTAGGAGGGGTTCGCTTAGGCAGCAGGAGTGAAGAATGACCCAGGCGGGAATGTCTGCCCAGGTCGGGTCGGAACGCAGCCGGTCGTAGTACCCCCCCCCGTAACCAAGTCGGATACCGCTGCGATCGATCGAGAGACCAGGCACCAGAATCATGCCGAGCTGTGATGGTTTCAGGGAGGGGCCAGAGGTTGGTGCGGGGATATTGCATCCATCCGGACTGAGCATCTGCTCATCCCAAATCTTGTATGTCAGGCCACCTTGTCCATCTGCAACAGGCAGTGCGACCGGTTGTTCGAGGAGGAGCTGAAGTGATCGCAGATCCACTTCGTCAGCTAACGGCCAATAAAGGCCGACTACTGCATGATTGAGGACTTTGTTCTGAACCATGTCCCTTGCCGCCTGGCAGATGGCAGAATCAAAATGATCTTGATTGCGCCTGCGTAAACGAAACTTTCGGCGCAACATCTTTTTTTCGTCTCTTTTTTGTTGATCAAAAGTTTTCATTTCATTCTTGATTGAAAGGTCTTGATGGAATGGGTTTTATTGTCCCGGAATGGTTGAATTTCAAAATCTCCAGTTTGGTCGTTGTGTTGGTGGATAAGTCTAATTTGTAAGTAGTTTTGTATGAGCATTCAGTAACTGTGTTGATGGGGTAAGTCGGTTCCGTGGTTTGTATGTGCAAGAAGGTCGTGATCGATGATGATAATGAGAGTTAGCGGGGCTTGCTTGGTTTTTAACAATGGTTCTATCGAAGCGATGATGCAATTATGGGCTTTTGGCTGGTGTCTCTCAATAATGCGTGTTTCGTATTCTGTCCTGCATTTATTCAAGCGGATTGGTGATAGCGGAATTGTGATTAATAATTGTACCTTGATTGTTCAATCAATACTGGCCTCTGATGAGATTTTGCCTGGGCCAGTATTTTTATTGGCTTGAGTTAGTGTTCGATCGTAATAAGTTCTTTGGAATCTTTTGACGCTCTGATTTGGCGATGAGAAGAGATCAGTTTCGTTATTCTCTTTTGAGAAGGTCTCCTGCTGGCTCCTCCTCCGTTGTGGAGTCTGGTGGCTGAATAAGGCTGTAAACAGCGAAAATATGCATAGTATTCAGGTTTCTGCAATGTGGTTTGTGGAGCCAGTCGTTGGAATAAAGGAGGATTTGTAGGGTCTGACTTGAATTCGGCGGCCATTGGTGGCAAAGAGGTTTTGGTTTGAAGGCAAGTTGTCTTGAAAAGTGAGCTGTATGAAATATTTTTGGCCGTGATTTCAGGCTTGATAGCGTTTTGGGGTAAACGAATCAACGCAATATTTAGTGTTTGTTTCCCAATTCTTGTTGTCTTGAATGTGATTGATCCTGAGAGCGACCAGGGCTGGGCAACACGCTTGTCCCCGGCAAGTGAACCACGGCTCTCTTATCGCGATCGTCAATCTCCTTGGCGGAGACGCTCTTCGGTGATCGGCGATGCCATTCGGATGCCTCCTGGCCTAGCGTCAAACCAGTATTTGTACTTAGTCGCGAGATTGGCTGAAAAAAAAGGGAGGCTTTTCCCGAGGCCTCCCAAGCACCACCAATGTTCGACAACTTCATGTTGTATCTTTTCAGACATGTTCGCCTGAGCACAAACACGGGTTTTTCCGTTTGAGCAAGGGTTGACCTTCGTCTGGGAGTCGCAGCCTTACTGGTTGTAGGCATGCGTGCTTTGAAAATCGTGAGACTGCCCGGTTGAGTGTGGTCAGGCTGTGATCGTCCTGTGTCCTTTTCTGGAGGAAATTCAGATCATGGAGCTGCCGTTATCTCGAATGATTGATTGGTCGTTCGATGGTGTTATAGATCCCTCTAAATAATTTTTGATTGATTCTTTTAACCTGTGAGTCGGTGGTGGTATTGGCATATCGCTTTCGTTCAAGGCCTGCAGGTGTTCATGGAAAGCATTTGTTATTTTTAAAAAAAACGACTTTGAAAATGCTTCTGCTACTTTATTATTGCTTGAGTGATTGGAGGATATTTAGAGCCATTGTTGCTGCTTATGTGTATGTGTATTGATGTTGT
>NYUU01000071.1 GCA_002684175.1 Synechococcus sp. CPC35 | reverse complement strand
GGCTTGATCGGGACCGTGCTGAGCCAGCCATGGGTCTGGCCTGGCCGATGCTGTGGCATGAGCCTGCCGAAGATGAGGCGGGAGATGCCTCAGATTCTCCTGATGCTGAAGCTCTGCTGGCCTGGATGATCCAGCCGCAGAAGGCCTGGCTGCGTCAGCGGGGGTTACGTCCCGGTGATGCGATTGATCCCGTTGAGGATCTTGAGGCACTGGAACTGGATGGTCTGCAGCGCTATCAGCTGCTGGAGCGCAGCCTGGAACAGCATCTGGCGGAGGGCACCGCACCGGACTGGCAGCGTGATTTGGCAGGACAGGGAGTGCTGCCCTTCGGGGCTGGTGCTTCCCTGGAGCAGCAGGAGTTGATCCAGCGCTGGCAGGCATTGGAGCGTCAGCTCGACAGCCTTGGTCCTCGTCATCGTCAGATGCCCTCGCTTGAGGGAATTCCCACTTCACTGCTGTTCGCGGGAGACACCCATGTGGTGGTTCAGCCAGGCAATCTCAGTGCAGCCGGGGTGATGCGAGGTTGGCTGCAGCATCTGTTGCTGAGCGCTGATGGCGTTTCTCCCGCCGGAGGCAGTGCCGTGGTTGCCCGCAGTAGTCGCGTCGCTGGTGCCGAGCTGTTCCTTCGCTGGAGTCCGATTGAGGCGGTTGAAGCCCGGAAGCTGCTCAAGCAACTGCGCTGCCTGGCGCGACAGGGGCTTCAGCTTTGCTGGCCTGTGCCTCCCAAGAGCGGCTGGCAGATGGTCTGGAAGGAGAGAAAGAAACCGGGTTCAGCAGAGGCTTCGTTTCGTGCGGCCTGGATCGATGAACGCGAGTCCGCTGTGATGCAGCTCTGCTTCGGGGCCGAGGCAGGAGCTGATCAGCTGCTGCATCATCCAAGTTTTGTCCAGGCCTGTCGTTTGGTTTATGACCCGATTTTCAACATGCTCAGCTCCTGAGGCTGCCGCTTCAAGACCCAGCAGCCCAGGCAAGAGCGGTGCAGACAATCAGAGCGCTTAAAATTGAAATCAGAAAATTCAACAGCTGAGTTTCCAGCTATGGCTTGAAAGTAATGGGCAGTTGTTGACCCTGCAAGTGATGTCCCGATGAAGTGTTGGAACCATCGTTTTGCATTGCTTGGCCCTAGCAAAAGATCAAAAGTGTTTAATTGCACTAAAGTATATCGATAAAGCGGAATTAGAAACATTAATGTTCAAATTTTAAAGAATTAATTTGCTGTTTTAGGTATAATTTGTTGTAAATTTTATGCAAGTTAGTTCTTGGTTGTTGAGCGGTGGATTAGTGCATGTTTGCTTCGGTTGTGCGAGATTTGGAAGTTTTGGAATGTTGTTTCTTCCCGGTGGGTGCCCCACGCAATTAAACGATTCTGCTTTTGTTTATGGCCTCGATTTGATTGACTGATAACCCTCTTGTTGAGAAGTAATTGGCGTTTTCAAGGTAATTTTCATTGACCAGAGTGGAAGCTTTTTTGTTGGAAAAGCTGTCATCGCTGAAAAAGGTCATTTCGATGTCAATATCTGATTTTGTTTTTCCATCTTTCTTTGTTTTAGAAGCGATCGCATTTATTTCCATTGCGCCACGATTGCCGGAAAGAGAGCTTGCGCGAGCTGTTGAGCCTTTTCTGGACCCGATCAGTTTGTCCGTACTTTTTTGAAACCTTCTGTCGCATTGTGCATCGCGATGAATGGTCAGTCGCTTCCGTCTGATGAAAAAGAACCCGCATTCCGCTGCTTCGACGCCATTTCGTCCGTCTTTGTCGATGGAGCACATTCCACTGGCCGATCGTTTGTTGGCCCGCTTTTTGATCAACCACTGCCCATTTCCTCCCATTCGGTAGTTGGATGTGGAACGGGTTCCGTTTGATCCAGATTCGCCGTTGAGAATTTGTTGTTGTAGATCGCCAAGTAGATCGTTGATTGCCATCTGATGTGCTGATTTTTTGCAAATTTAACACATAACTTTTGTTTGTTCTTGTGAATCTATGGCTGTTGTTTTTTTGCTCGGCGTGTCCCTGACACCCTTGGGTGGGTGGTTTTTCAAATGGAAGTCGCAACGTTGCATGAGCTGAGGAGAATTCTGATCAGAATCACTCCATGCCCCGACGCTTTGACGCCAACAGCTACCCGCTCACGTCCGGCGTGCGATTGCTTGAGGCCAGTGCCGGCACGGGCAAGACCTTTGCCCTTGCCCATCTCAGCCTGCGGCTGATCACAGAGCTGGGTCATCCGCTGGAGTCGCTGCTGGTTGTGACCTTCACCGATGCGGCGGCCGAGGAACTGCGCTCCCGGATCGGACAGCGTTTGCAGGTGGCCCTCCAGGGGCTGGAACAGCTTGAGCGCAACATCAGCCCTGAGCCACCGGATCCGGTTCTGGGTGGCTGGTGGGATGGTGCCACTGACTCCAGCACCAGGCGGTTGTGGATCCGACGCTTGCTGGTGGCGCTGGAGCAGCTCGACCGCGCCGACATCACCACCATTCATGGGTTCTGCCGTCGCAGCCTCCGTCGGCTGGTGCTCAGCCATGGGGCGGCCCTGGAGCCGCTGCTCGAAACCGATGCCACCGCACTTCAGGCCGAGGTGGTGCAGGACCTCTGGCAGCAGGAGCTGCTCAGCCTGCCGGTTGACACGTTGAAAGTGCTTCGCCAACGGGGACTCTCACCCGATTCCCTGGCTAGGGCCCTGGCCAGGCTGGATGGGGAACCACACCCCAGGCTCGCTGATGAAGCCGGTGATGTGGATCCGATGCTGCCCCTCGCCGGGCAGATCGATCTCTGGCTTTCACAGCTCTGGCCAACGTTCTTGGATCTCTGGAACAGGGATCACCCCCTGCTGGAGGAGGGTTTTCGCCGCTCGGCCGAGCAGTGGAAGGCCCAGGGGATCAGTTCGACAACGCCCTATTCCGCCAGGCCGAAAAAGGATCGCTGTGGCCAGATCAACCAGTGGATCGCTGGGCTTTCAGGGGTGCCGTCCTTGGCTGAGATCGCCTGCTGGGAGAAACCGCTGCAGGAGTATTTCCATCCCGGCAGCTGGTGTCGGGTGGCACGCAAGTGCGGTGAGGCCGATCCGAGTCTGGTGGCAGCGGAACTGCAGTCCGCAATCGGTGAGCTGTGGGATGCGCCGATCGAACGGGTCTGGCGTCTTTTGCTGCGGAAGGGCATGCGCGAGCTCAGTGGGCGCCGCCGTCGCCGCGGTGTGATCACCTTTTCCGGACTGCTGGCTGCGATGGATCCGGGTGAAGGCGAGGCTGCCTGGCTGGTGGAACTTCAGCAGCGGTATGCGGCGGTGATGGTGGACGAGTTCCAGGACACCGACCCGGTGCAGTGGCGCCTGCTGCAGAGGGCCTTCGGCGATCGCAGCAGTCATCTGTTGCTTCTGGTGGGGGATCCCAAGCAGGCGATCTATCGATTCCGCGGCGGAGATCTGGGCACCTATCTGGCGGCCAGAGAGTGTGTTGATCAAACCGATCATCTGCTCGATAACTTCCGCACCACACCTCCATTGATGGAGGGACTGAATCAGCTGCTGCAGCCGGGGTTGCCGCAATCGCAGCTGCCGGTTCCTGCTGTTCGCCCCCTGAGCACCGCCGAACCCCCGGAGGATGTTCCACCGCTTCAGCTGTTGCTGGCTTCCTCGGACACACTCTCGACGCGGACCGCTCTGGAGGAAACCCTGCCGGATCGCCTGGCGGCCCTGGTGCTGGAACAGCTGCAGTCACGGAGCGATCTTGACCTCTCGGATCTCTGTCTGCTCGTCAGCCGTCACAGCCAGGCCACGGCCCTGCGCAGGGCCCTTGGCGCCTGTGGCATTCCCACACGGCTGGTGACCCAGGGCGATGTGCTGGAAAGCGAGGCTGCACTGCTGTTGCAGTGGTTTCTGGATGCCCTGGCGGATCCCGGTGATGACGGACGTCTGCGGCTGCTGGCCTGTTCACCACTGATCGGGACCGCCGTGGACAAACCGGACTCGGATGAGGATCTCGATCAGCTCGCCCTGCGACTGCGGCTGTGGGGAGAGGCTCTGCCTCGACTGGGATTGCTGGGCTGTCTCTCGGATCTTCTCGACGGTGAGCNCATGGCTGATNTGTCCGAGCGGGGTCGNATGCTGGCTGATCTGCANCAGGCGGCCCGGCTGGTGCAGGAGGCGATGCANCGGAATGGCCTGGATGCCGCCACCGCAGCGGACTGGCTGCGCCGNGAACGACTGCATCCCAGCTGGCCNGTGCCTGAGTCGCGGCAGCCCCACAGCGATCTGGCNGACCAATCGGTGGCTGTTGTNACGGTGCATCGCAGCAAGGGGCTCGAGTACCCNGTTGTGATCTGTCCCTATCTCTGGCAGACCCCGCGGCTGCCGGAAGGGCCNCTCTGGCGGCAGACGGGACAGGGGGACTGGTTGATCCGCGTTAANCCTCACTGGGGCCAGGGGGCTCTGGCGTCNCAGGAGGCAGCAGNGGAGGCGTTNGCGGAAGGGGAACGGCTCGCNTANGTGGCGGTGACCCGNGCCTGTCGTCAGTTGTTNCTNGTCTGGACCCNGGCCAGCGGTCAGGANGGNGCCCCCCTGCCTGCCTGGTTGTTCGGTGCTTCAGCGGTCGGTCAGGCGATCGCGACGCTCACGGATGAACGCCTGCAGCAGGCCCTTGAGCAGCGGCAGGTGCCGATCGTGCTGCGGGAGCTTCCGCAGGGGGGAGGCANCNNCGAACGNTGGAGGCCAGCACCAGCGCTGGATGATCAGCCGCTGGTGGTNGGGCCNACNCCGGGGCGCATCGACCGGAGCTGGAGTCGNGCCAGTTATTCCGCCTGGACCGCCTCTTCGGATGATTTTTATCAGCATGAACTGGGCAGAGATCGGGATCCCGGGGCGGAGGANGCCCTTGAGACGGAACNGGACANGATCTGGCCGGATTCCGGACCGCTGGCGGCGTTTCCCCGCGGAGCGACNGCCGGTGANTGTCTGCATCGCATCCTCGAGCAGCTGTCCTTCAGGGCTGATNCCCTGNCCTCGGANGGCGAGCGGCAGNAGTTGATCGCCGCCGAGCTGCGCCGAGCCGGGCTTGATTCCGACCTTGGGGAGATGGTNNTGNAAGGGTTGGATCAGGTGNTGCAGACCCCTCTGGGTGGTNCGCTGGNTGAGCTTGCCCTGGCTGAAATCANNCCGGATCAGCGCTTGCANGAACTCAGNTTTGATCTGCCGGTGCAGCAGGTGCGNACCGCCGATCTGGTGGATGCGTTCNGTGCGGATCCCACCGCCCGCTTCGGAGCGGACTACNCCGATGCACTGGCTTCACTTGCGGTGAACAGCCGCGGTTTTCTCACCGGTTCGATCGATCTGGTGTTTCGTGATCCCNGGCAATCCCGTTGGTGGGTTCTCGACTGGAAGAGCAACTGGATCGGTGAACGGCGCGCCGCTGGNGAAGCCGATCGTTGCGGACCCCGTCACTACCACCAGCAGGCGATGGAGGAGCAGATGATTCAGCACCACTACCCTCTGCAGGCGCATCTCTATNTGGTGGCGTTGCATCGTCACCTGCGCTGGCGNCTGCCGGACTACGACCCGCATCGCCATCTGGGGGGATACGTCTACTGCTTCCTGAGGGGNATGCCCGGNCCGNCNGCTNNGGATGCNGATTCGGTTGGTCCGGGTCGGATTGTNGAACCGGTGCCATTGCCNCGCGTCCTGGCNCTGGATCGTGCTCTCGGAGACCCNGCCNNATGACCGGNAGNAGCAGNTGGCCGCCGGGCTTCGCGGCAGGACTCCATGGGGCTCTGCGNCGGCGCCTNCCTCCCCGGCTGGATGGCCCGGAGCTTGAGCAGCTGACNTNTGATCTGGTGGCAGCGCTTGAGCAGGGTGNGCTCACCGTGCCGCTCACTCCCGAGCGCCTTCGCCTGGCAACAGCGAGTGGCTGGCTCGATGGGCAGGCTGCACCTCTCCTGCTTCAGGGAGATCAACTCGGTTGGCGTCGCTGGCTTCAGGCGATGGANCAGATGGTTGAGGCGCTGCTGATTCGTGCCCAGGCTGCNGGCNCCTGCGCCGATCGCGACNTCATNGCCNGATCCTTCNCCTGGCCTCAATCCNGAACAGANCGCTGCGGTGCTTGCGCTGGATCNCTNTCCNGTGGTGCTGATCAGTGGGGGACCGGGGACAGGCAAAACCAGCACCGTTGTTGAGCTGCTGGAGCGAGCGGAAGCACGACATCCAGGCCTGCGCATCGGTCTGGCGGCACCGACCGGCAAAGCGGCCAGGCGTCTTGGCGACACGGTTCTGGCCCGTCGGAGTCCCCTGCCCTGCAGCACGTTGCACCGCTGGCTGGAGGCCGGCAGCCGTGGGTTCGGCCGTCACCGCCTGCGACCTCTGGAGCTTGATCTGCTGGTGATCGATGAGATGTCGATGCTCGATCTTGCTCTGATGCAGGCTTTGCTGGATGCATTGCCCCAGCCCTGCCGGCTGGTGCTTGTGGGTGATCCGGCACAGCTGCCCCCCGTCGGCAGTGGCGCGGTGTGGCATCGGCTGCAGCAGGAGGATGTTCGCGAGCGCTTCGGGTCGGGTGCGGTGCATCTGGTGCGGACCTATCGAAACCGTGGGGTCCTTGCAGAGCTGGCGGAATGCCTGCGACAGGGGTATCAGGCACGGTTCCGGCAGTATCTTGGCGTGTTGCCGGAGCCGTCCAATGTCAGGCA
>NYUU01000070.1 GCA_002684175.1 Synechococcus sp. CPC35 | reverse complement strand
CCGATTCTCCCAGCCACCATGGAAGTCGTACGTCATCACATTATAGAAATCAACGTAATCATCGATTCCCTGAAGATTGAGATTTTCAAGCTTCTCATACCCACCAGCAGTCGCGATTGAGACCTCATAAGCCTCCCCAGTTTCATTCGACAAGGCATCAAGTTTGCCGCGAAGCTGTTTCAGGACGCGAGCAAAATTGGCGCCATCTTGATTGCTGACTGCATTTCCTGCTTTGCCACCACCACCCGGATACTCCCAATCAAAATCAACTGTGTTGAAAAAATCGTACTGACGAAAAATTCCAACAACATCATCCGTAAAACGATCACGGCCCGCTTTGGTTGAATAGGCAGTGCTGAATTCATCCGAGAGCGTCCAACCACCCAGGGCAAAGCCAAGATTGACATCTGGGTTGAGCTCCTTGAATCGGCGCAGCTGTTCAAAATTGCCGGCATCCTTCGTTCCAGTTCCGTTCCAACCCACCGGAACGCTCGTTACCAGGACGGAATCGTCAGAATTGGTGATGGTGTATCGGTCGGAGTTGTAGGCCCTTCGCAAGGATGCATCGACATTCGCATAATCCTCCTTGGTGAATCGACGGCTGACCTGATCTGCCTGCGCGAAACGCTTTTCCTCGGCCGCAAAAGAATCAAACAGGGCGATCGATCCGTCTGATTTCACATCAAAGAAGCTGTAGTTCAGATGGGTCATCGACTGACCGTCAACATCAGAGAGATTGACATCACGGGTGTAAATGCCCCATTCCTCGAAATAGGTGACAAGACGCTTGTCGGTCACACCATCGGGAGCTTCGTAGTCAACCTTGATGGTGCCGGGACGATCTCCGGAGGTGATGGCCGCGGCCGGCAGCTCCGGATCCGTGTCAACGGATTCTGCTGGACTTGGCGCTGGGGTTACATCGTTGCCAACCGGATCAGCCCCAGCTCCGGCGCTGACTTCAAATGGCTGTTCCTCGGCAGGCAGGTCTCCTGCGGCCTGGTAATAGGACCGAAGCTTGTCTCCAGGCTTGAACGACTCATTGCGCGACCATGACGGCGCGGAAAGCGTGACCTCATAACGCCCATCTGCAAGGGACTTTTGCTTCAGGGTGAAATTGCTGATGCTCCTCAGCTGATGGTCACTGATGAAGCTGATCGACCAGCCCGCGGCAACGGGCTTGTTGCCTGGGTTACTGACGGTGAGCTCTCCTTCGAATGTTCCACTCCAGCCACCCGAAATCGTCGACTCAACCTGAAGACCGTTGGCTGTTTTGGAGTCCTGCTCAACAAGCTGGTTCTTCGGAGCTTCAAGAGGTTCAACCGTTGCCGAATCGGCAGCGGGCAAAGGATCGGCAATCGCTTCTGACGGTGTGTTGGGCTTTGACTCCGCAGTCGTTTCGCCAGACCCTGCTGAAGAGGGTTCGCCGGCAAAGAACAGCGCATCATTCAGTTCACCGCTGTTGGGAAGACCAACACTGTCGGCGTTGAAATCGATGGCAAGGGTTCCCCCAGCAGGGATCACGTTGTTCCACTGGGCAGGTCGGAGAGTCACCTGATAGGTGCCATCGGATTGTTGCTTGACCTTGGCCTTGCCGCCCCAGGCACGAAAATTGCTGTGGGGAGTCACGAAACTCACCTTCCAGTCCTGCAACGTCTCGGAGCAACAGTTCTGCAGGGTCAGCACGCCACTCATGCCGCCCCAGTACAAACTTCCGTCGACAGACAGTTCGAGCTCCTCTGGGTTCAACTGTGATGAGGGGTTGCGGGGCAACTCAGCACTGGAATCTCCAGCCGGCTCAGCCATGGAGTGATCAGCCATGGAGTGGTCATGCATCGCGTGGTCATGCATGGAGTGGTCATGCATGGACGCGCCCTGCTGCATCTCCGCGATGTCCTGCTCCGGCGCTTGCATTCGACCTGAGCGCTGCTGATCACCATCGGTGATGGCACCAGCAGGAGCAGCAGGAGTCAGCAGCGAACGACGACTGACCAGACTGACCTGATCAGCATTGAAACCAAAGGGAACTTCGAGGTTGTCTTCCTCAACCTGGTCATGGTGAAACTCGAGGCTTGCTCCGATCAGGTCCGTGCGCTTGATACCTGAAAGCAGAAGGCTTTGACCGGTGGGTTCGAAACTGATTAACAGCCCCTTTTTGGTGTCCTCAACGGAAAGACGTTCACGCGTTCCTGCATAAAGAAAGCTCAACTTCTGTGACGCCGGATCAAAATCCTTGACCACATCCTGAACGCCATATTGGTGAGAACGCACATAAATTGTGTCATCTTCTCGAACGCCAATATCCTGCTCCCAGGAAAGAACAGCACCAACATCCTGCCGCAGATGTTCATTACCGACGACACCCATGTTTTCCACACTGAGATCACCCCAAGCCAACCCCACAAGGGCCTGGTAGTTCTCTGGTCGCCAGGGATTCACAATCGCAGCCGTACCATCGGGGAGAGTTCCCAGGATCAATCCATGCACAGAGATGTCGCCAAAATCAAGGACATCTCGGCGAGGGTTGAAGCCGACAATGTCGGCAGCAGAAGGGTTGACGGCAACAGTTTTGCCACCACCAATGAAATTAGACATAAGTTAAAAGCTGGAGAAAAATCAGTTCAATTCAGAAGGAAAGAAAAGAGTCTGAAGTCGCTCCTTTGCGAGGCATAAAAACCCTCGCAACAGAAGTCCCAACAAGTACAACTGCAATCTTCAGAAGATATGATCAAACATGACCGAATCTCACTAATCGAGCACTGGAAAGCGTTCTGGACAGTGAAAACAACCCTTCGACATTTCCAGGAATGAAGCATGAAGGAGATAACCACCATCTCCAGGGGTGGTGAAAGGATCAACGCTTCGATCTGCCCGGTACAGAGGATCTCCCAGCAACGGGCTACCGATCTGGGCGAGGTGAATGCGGATCTGATGAGGCCGGCCCGTGGTGATCATCACCTCGAGCAAATCCCCCTGCGAGGAGCGTTTCAGCAGCCTGAGCCTGGACGATGCCGGCAGTCGACGTCGAATGGGACCGTCTGTCAGCACGGGATCAGGTCCCCAGATCCATCCGGTCAAAGGGTGACGGCGCTCAACCACATCGCTTTCAACAGCCATCGTCTGACCTGGCATCAACCCCTCGACCCGCTGGGCCCATGCCCGGTAAATCTTGCGACAACCTCCCCCGGGGAGGAACTGTCTGGACAGGTCGGCCCTTGTTTCAGGCCTTCGCGCGCACACCTGCAACCCTGAGGTGTAACGGCCCAGCCGATGAACGGGTCGGGCACCGGTTGGCTCAAGCAGTGCCGCGAGCGTGTGCCGCAGAAAACCTCCTCCTGGAATCACAGGCAGCCCTGACGGCTTGTTGATCACCAGCAGATCGCCGTCATCGTGGATTGTCTCCCACCGATCGGGGATGTCTTCCTCCAACCAGGGAGGCCGCCGCCAGCTGATCCGGTCACCCGCTTCCAGCTCAACATCCCCAGCAAGAGGCGCATCGTTGCGAGACAGTTCTCCCCGTTCAATCCGTCCAAGCCACTCCGATACCGACGAATGCCGATATCGCCTTGCCATCCAGGCACTCAACCACTCCCCTCCCTCATCAACACCGATGCGAGTGCGGTAGACCCAGCCTTGATTGAAGGCAGCCCGCCGCCAGCCCACCGGCTGAGTCATCACGTCACCAATCGGTGTTCCAAGGCATAGCGCACCAGTTCCGTTCGACTGGAGGTGCCGGTCTTGTTGAACAGACGACTCACATATTTCTCGACGTTGCGGATTGACGTCTCAAGCTGGCGAGCGATTTCCTTGTTCATCAGTCCCTCGGCCACCAGCTGCAACACGCTGGCTTCACGGGGCGTGAAATTGTGAACGACAGGTTCCCGGGAAGGGAGCGCCTCGGCCTGGGCGAGCAGGGAGCGGATCTCGGTGATCTGCTTGGCCATCTGTCCCATGTCCGTATCCGCAAAACGAGCGGCTTCCTGAAGCAGACGCTGCTGGCGCTGAGCGACGTTGCGAACCCGTGCCACGAGCTCATCCGGATCAAAGGGTTTTGGAATGTAGTCATCCACTCCAGCCAGATATCCCTCGGTGCGATCGGCTGTCATCCCCTTGGCCGTGAGAAAGATCACGGGAGTTCCACCGAGTCGCTCATCCCCCCGAAGCTTGCTCAGAAGTCCGTATCCATCGAGCCGGGGCATCATCACGTCGCTGATCACCACATCCGGAAGCATCTGCTGTGCCTTGCTGAAACCCTCCTCACCATCCACAGCCGTGGTCACATCAAAGCCCTCATCCTCCAGATAGGCCTGCACAGCCGACCGCAGGCCGGGCTCATCGTCAACCAGCAGCAGACGCACCGGAGCCGGCGGGGCCTCCTGCTCATCGGAGGGGATGGTGGGGGCGTCGCTCATGGCTGATCTCGCTCTGAGCGCAATGTATGTAGGGAGCGCTCAGGGGGCCAGTGCGGGTAACAGCTCCTGGCGCTCAGGAATCAATGTGGAAAACCCCATCGACAGTGCTTTTTCCCGGAGTGAAGCGGGATCGGCGCCCGCCATCTCCGGGACACAGGCCGCCCACCAGACCAGATGATCCTCACGGTTCTGATCCCCCACGATCCCGCCGGGGTTAACGGTGCGGACATAAACCGCAGTGCCTGTTCTCTTGACCCGTAACGGATTGACTGGGCTGCAGTTCACGGATTCGAAGTAGATGTTCAGATCACTGGGGGACTCCTCCCAGAGCTGATAACGCTTCAGATATGGGTCACGTCCACCAGCTTTGACCCCATAAATCCCGATGGTGCGCATTCCTCCTGCATCCGGCTCCTTGATCAGCACCTGAAGATCCTTCGGCCGGGACTTCCTCATCTGTTCAAGGATTTCTTTTCGATCAATCGCCTCGGCAGCGAATGGACTGAACAGCAGGCCCGTTGTAAGCAATGCCATCGAGACTCTCAGACCCATTCCGAAGAAGAGCGGACTCGACCATGATCGCAAGACTTGTCCGATTCAGCTGACCACCTTCCCTCTCGACTTCGATTTCCAGGCCACCACACCCTGCGCTTCAGAAGTTGTCGAAGCGATGGCACCGTTCTGGATGGAGCAGTGGGGGAACCCCTCAAGCCGCCAGCACAGAAGAGGACTGTCCGCTTCCGCTGCCGTGAACCTGGCACGCCGTCAGCTTGGCGACACGCTTGCGGTTCCACCCGAACGTGTTGTGTTCACCAGCGGAGCAACGGAGGCCAACAACCTCGCCTTGCTCGGCCATGCACGGTTCTGGCTCCATGGCAGTGGAGGCCCTTGTCATCTGATCAGTGTCTCCACGGAGCACCATGCCGTTCTGGACCCCCTCACCCAGTTGCGGAAGGAGGGTTGCCGGGTGTCTCTGCTGAAGCCGGATCACAACGGCCTGATCACGGCGAACCAGCTGAACGAAGCAATCGAGCCCGACACCCGGCTGGTGAGCGTGATGGCGGCAAACAATGAAATCGGCGTACAGCAACCGCTGCTGGAGCTGGCAGAGGTCTGTCATTCGCACGCAATCACGCTCCACAGCGATGCAGCCCAGGCCTTCGGTCACATTCCACTGAGCCCCGATGCGCTCGGGCTGGATCTCGTCAGCCTGAGTGCCCACAAGATCTACGGCCCCAAAGGCATCGGAGCTCTTGTGGTGCGTGATGGGGTCGAGCTCGAACCGCTGCAGTGGGGCGGTGGCCAGCAGGATGGCCTGCGGGCCGGGACCCTGCCAACAGCCCTGATCGTGGGATTCGCCATGGCAGCTCGCATGGCACTCGACGACATGGAGTCGCGCTCCTGCCGGGTGAGACAGCTACGTGATCGCCTCTGGGCAGGGCTCCAGCGACGCATCCCGGGAGTTCAGCTCAACGGAGCCATCGAACCTCGCCTCCCCCACAATCTCAACATCACCATCCCGGAGGTGCGCGGAGTCCGGCTGCAGCGCAGCCTCCGTGCAGGGATTGCCTGCAGCAGCGGTTCCGCCTGCAGCAACGGTGCTCCATCCCATGTTCTTCAGGCGATCGGGCGGACCCGTGCAGAGGCCGAAGCCTCCCTGAGGCTCAGCCTCGGCCGCAGCACCACTGTGGAGGAGGTGGATCAGGCGATCGTCACGATTGCAGAAGCCGCTGANGCAGGCCGATCACACNCCTAGGTTGCNGAGGATGCGGCGTTTCCTGAATGTCAGACAGCCCAACCCNATCGAGTCTTTCCGTNGGCATTGCCATTCANGAGNGCTGGCAGNCCTTCAANCGGNCGCCCTGGCCCTTTGTCTTCTTCGCCCTGNTGGCGTTCNTCCTCTCCANGNTGGTGGATCAGATTCCCANCCCGGCCGGCTNCATCGCCACAACCCTGGTGGANCTNTGGGCCACCATCGGCATCATGCGNGGAGTGTGGATCAGTCTCAACGGCGATCGTCCTCAGTTCGGAGACTTTCTCAGGATCAACCCAGCCGCAAGCTGGCGGCTGTTCAGCCGCCAGCTTTTGCTTGGCATCTTGCTGATGATCATCGGAGTGGCAAGCCTGGGCCTGGCGCTGATGGCCGCTGACGCCAGCGAACTCGTGAGTGAGCTGTACAACCTCAGCATGGCGATGGACCCCTCCGATCCGGAACAGATCACGGCCTTGATCCCGACCATGAAGGATCTGGCCATGACCGTTACGCAGAGCCCCATTGCCCTTCTGTCGCTGTTGATCGGCGCTCTGATCGGCATCTATCTGCAGGTGAACCAGGCTTTCCTCGGCTATCTCGCCGTGGTGAAGGGTCTTGGACCGATCGCCACGATCCAGCAGGGCATCAGCACGGTGCAGAGTCAGTGGTGGCAGGTCTTCGGGCTGCTGGTAACGCAGGTTGCAATGCTGCTGATGGGTGCCCTGGCCTGCGGTTTCGGACTGCTGGCAGCGGTCCCGGTGGTCTTTGGTGTCACCGCATCGGCCTATCGACAGATGTTCGGAGCCGAGGATCAGGCGGATTTCCTCAACGGACGCTGAGCAGAACAAACCCCAGCAATCCCAGAGCAGCCAGAAGAAGCTGAGCCACCTGACTAACCAGAAGACCGACCACCACAGCCAGTCCCACCCGAGCCGCCTGCACTGCCCGGTCGGTCCAGCTCAGCTCCGGTGAGCGCCTGCGCAGGCTCCAGTCCTCCACCAGTGCAGCACCCAGCCAGGGTGCAATCAGCAGGGCCACCCCACCGGTGAACACACCGATCAGGACGCCGACACCGGCACCCAGGGCCGACCAGCGGCTGGCCTGAAGCTTCGCGGTGGCCAGGGCCAGGGCCAACAGGTCAGCAACCGATCCCAGCGCAAAGACCGCAACCGCCAGCAGCAGGACCGGCCAGCCACTGCTCCAACCGACATGCCAGCACCAGAGACCGGCCCCGAGAGGCAGCCACAGCAGTCCCGGCAGCACGGGCAGAAACGTCCCAGGGACGGCCAGACCCTGGAGCCCCAGGGCCAGCCACCAGATCGGATCAACCGGCATCGAGCCTCCGGGCGAGCCGCCATTTGGCACTGCGGCTGCGTGGGTTCGCGTCCTGCTCCTGCTCAGTGGCCACCAGCGGCTTGCGGGTGATGCGCTCCAACCGTTCATCCCGAAGGAAAGCGGTCTTGACGCGGCGATCCTCCAGGGAATGGAAACTGATCACGCCAAACAGCCCGCCGGGCTCCAGCCAATCCGGCGCCTGCTGCAGCAACCGGTCCAAAACACCAAGTTCATTGTTCACCGCAATGCGCAGGGCCTGAAAGGTTCGGGTGGCGGGATGGATGCGGCCACGGCGGGCCTTCGGTGGATAGCAGCCGGCCACCGCATAGGCCAGGGAGGCGGTTCCGTCATAGGCGCCCTGAACAGCCAGATCGCTCTTGATCCGACGGGCGATCCGGCGTGACAGCCGCTCCTCGCCGTTGGCATAGATCAGATCCGCCAGCTCCTTCTCCTCCAGACGATCGATCAGATCTGCCGCCGTCTCCGTTGAACCTGCCGTGTTCATCCGCATATCCAGCGGACCATCCAGACGAAAACTGAAGCCCCGCTCCGCCACATCCAGCTGCGGACTGCTCACCCCGAGGTCGGCGAGCACCATGAGAGCCGGGCCGGATGGGATGTAGCTGGCGAAGTTGGTGGCCAAAATTTCAACGCGGTCACCAAAAGC
>NYUU01000069.1 GCA_002684175.1 Synechococcus sp. CPC35 | reverse complement strand
CGGCCTGCCGCACCGGTGTTCTCAGGTCCATTGATTCCGCTGGTCGGCGATGCCCTTGTTCAGGATCTGATCGAACGCTGCTGCTGTGATCTGCTGTTGGTAAGTGGTGATCTTCAGCTCAAGCAGGTTCAAGCCATGACGTTCAACTGGGCCCAACACCACCCTTGGCCAGACACCATTGCCACAGGGTTCTGGTTCGAATCAAAAGCATCAGGGCCACCATCTCCGCAAAGGATGCTGCTGGCCTTGATCCAGGAAGGCGTTCCCTCCTATCCCGGCGCCACCGACCAGCTGCTGCGGCAGCTAAGGAACTGGGCCAGGAAAACTCCCAGCTGGACCGTGGTTCTCCAGAGAGATCATGCCTGGAGAACGGACAGGCCCTTAATCCATGACCAGAATCATTGGCCATCCAACCTGGTCAGCGCAGCGCCGGGACAAATGCTCCCCTTGCTGGGCCGCTGCACCGCCTGCCTGACCGTGAGCTCCCCCTGGATCTGCGCAGCCATGACGTGGGGATCAATCCCCATGATCGTGGCGGACTACGGCATTCACGGCCGGCAAGGCACAACAGGGTTCTTCGGATCCGGGACGATGCACCATCTGCGAAGTGTCCGACAGCTGGATGATCTGCTGAACCTGCCTGGTGTCAACCAGACCTGGCTGGATGCGATGGGTGGGGCAATCTCGGATGGGACCGAACGTCTCCTCAACGCACTGGACAAGCTGAGCAAACCGGAAAACAGAGGGAGCGGAGCGTCGTGAAACTGCTGCTGATTGCAGACAATGACAGTCAGCTCCTGGCCTGCGAAGCGCTCTGCCTTGGTTCCGGCATCAGTCCTGATGACGTGACACTCAATGTGATTCCACGGGAGGGAACTCCGGAGAGCATCCTGCGGAGGGTGAGACCGCTGGCAACCTGCTGGACACTGCAGCTGACGCAGCTGCTCAACAGTTCAAAGCTGAACCGCTTCGATGCAATCGGAGTTTTTCTCACCGGCAGCAAGCTGAATGACATCCGGCTCGCCCTGGAACGCCGATCGAAACGCCCATTGCTGTTCTGCGGTTTCAACGGTGTAGTTCTGGACCATTTCATCGAGGGAATCAGCTGGCGCCTGGGCTACGACCTGATCTGCCTCAGCGGACCCCGCGATCAGGAAGCCCTGGAGCAGCTGGTGGCCAACACTCCATTTGCGAAGCAACGCACCGTTCTGACGGGACTCCAACGAAACCAGGTCTCAGTCAATGCACCTCCGACCTCAGAGAAAGCAAAGCGAATGGTCTTTGCCGAGCAGGTTGTCATGCCGGCAACACCATCTGAACGATCAGCCATGGTGAGAATTCTTGCCGATCTGGCCGATCGCTCGCCGGAATGGGAGATTCTGATCAAACCACGCATCTCCCCTGGTGATGCCACCTTTCATGAAGTGGAGACCCACATCAGCACCACCCTTCGCCAGACCCTCGGCGTGGCTCCACGCAATCTGAACATCACCTACAAGCCACTTCCGGATCTGCTGCGAGAAGCAAGATTGCTGGTGACGCTCTCCTCCACAGCATTCTTCGATGCCCTTGACTTCGGTTGCCGACCCATGGCAATGGCCGATCTCGGACTCAATCCCTCCCATGGGAGCCATGTGTTTGTTGGCAGTGGCGTCTGGCGTTGCGTCAGCGACGTGTCAGACCTGAATGCGTTGGACCATGATCTTCCCTTCCCCGATCAGCAGTGGTTGCACTGGATGGGATACGGAGCTGACTTCAATCCGCGTAATTTGCTGAGGGAACTCAGCGGTCTGGAAACCAATCAGCCAATCCGATCAGAAACCGGGTACCCAGGCAGCACACAGTCCAGCTTCTATCAGCTGCGGCTGGGAGCAGAAGCGGCAATTGCCACAGGAGATTGGCATAGTGCCCATGAGCTGCTGAGCCAGGCCTCGCAAATGCGACCCCAGCATCGAGGCGTCGCCAGACGACTGGCAACGGTGGCAATCAGGAATCCGCTACTACGACAATTGGGTTTAGTGCTTTCGTACAGATATCTGAGGTAATATGCTTCATTGGCTCTTTACGGGCGGCCGAAGGGAGGACGGTGCAGGGCATCCACATTGAGCGCAATTTCACTCAGTTCGTCGTCTTTGCAGAAGACAGCATTCTCTCGGCGCTGAGCAAGATCACGGCGAACAAAGCCAGACTGATCTTCGTGATATCAGAGGGAGGAATTCTTCAAGGTGTTCTCACTGACGGAGATTTTCGCCGCTGGATTGCAGGATGTGGGGACATTGATCTGAACCGGCCGGTCACAACGGCCATGAATCCAGACTGTCGTTCTGCAAAAGAGGGAACATCCCCCGCGGAACTCGTTTCCCTGCTGACGACAAGGATCATCGCCCTGCCTCTGCTTGATCATCTCGGCCGCATTGTTGCCGTTGCACTGCCAAGCAGCAATGGCCTGAAGATTGGTCAGCGTCGCATCAGTGATGACTCGCCATGTTTTGTGATTGCAGAGATCGGTAACAACCACAACGGCGATATCGAAATTGCTAAGAAACTGATTGATGCCGCACAGGCTGCCGGCGCAGATTGTGCAAAATTTCAGATGCGAGATATGAGTCGCTTGTATCGAAACTCCGGAGATAGCAACGATATGTCATCCGATCTTGGAACCCAGTACACGCTAGACCTGCTCGAGCGATTTCAGCTGACAGACGAAGAACTCTTCTTCTGTTTTGATTATTGCGACAAGAAAGGATTACTACCACTGTGCACACCCTGGGATGAAACAAGTCTGCAGAAACTGAATCGATGGGGTATGGAAGGGTTCAAAGTTGCCTCAGCCGACTTCACGAACCATTCCCTGATCAGCAAGCTCGCATCAACAGGAAAACCACTGATCTGCTCGACAGGAATGGCGACTGAACTGGAGATTCGTTCCGGAATACGTCACCTNCAGAATGAAGGAGCTGCCTACGTTTTGCTCCACTGCAATTCAACNTATCCAACACCCTTCAAAGACGTCAATCTTCGATACCTCAAGCGATTAAGNGAACTCGCTGGCGCACCTGTTGGCTATTCAGGCCATGAGCGTGGNATTGAAATTCCCATAGCAGCAGCAGCCCTGGGNGCGGTCGTGATCGAAAAACATATCACCATCGACCAGTCAATGGAGGGGAACGACCATAAGGTGAGCCTGCTGCCAGATGAATTCCAAATCATGGTGCAGGGGATTCGTCGTGTGGAGGAATCGATGGGATTAGGCGAAGAGAGAAATATCACGCAAGGCGAGATGATGAATCGCGAAGTGCTAGCAAAAAGCCTGGTCGCAGGCTGCGATATTCCAGCAGGAACGAGCATCACTGAAAACATGGTTGAAATCAGAAGTCCGGGACAAGGCCTGCAACCCAACAGACTGGCGGAATTAGTGGGTCGTCGGCTACCGATTCATAAATCAAGGGGTGAGGTCTTTTTTCCATCTGACCTAGAAACACCGGTTACAGCGCCACGTTCCTATCACTTTGCGCAGAATTTCGGTCTGCCTGTTCGATACCACGACATCACGACATTTGCGAAATCCAGCAATCTCGACCTCGTTGAGATCCACCTGAGCTACAAAGATCTTGAGGTGAATCTTGACGACGTTCTGCCAAAACGACAATCACTCGGACTGGTTATACATGCTCCAGAACTGTTCGCGGGAGACCACACGCTTGATCTCTGCAATGAAAACAATGATTACAGAGCTCATTCAATCAATGAATTACAAAAAGTCGTTGATATCTCCTGCAATCTTCGAGATAGATTTGAGTGTCCGGAGCCAGTACTTCTTGTAACAAACGTAGGCGGCTTTTCACAACATCACCATTTGGCAAATACAGAAATAAATGAATTAAGAGCTCGGTTGATCGAAAGCTTGAAGCAAATCAAAACAGCCAATGGAGTCGAAATCATTCCACAAACAATGCCGCCTTTCCCATGGCATTTTGGTGGCCAGCGATACCATAATCTTTTCGTTGACTCCGATTTCATTGAAGAGTTTTGCAATGAAATGTCCATGCGTGTTTGTCTGGACGTCTCACATTCAAAACTAGCCTGCAATCACCTCAATGCTTCATTCAGCGAATTCCTAACAAATATCTTGCCCCATACAGCCCATCTCCATCTCGCTGACGCCAAAGGAGTTGACGGCGAAGGACTTCAGATTCAGGATGGTGAGATTGACTGGACCCTGTTGTTCGAATTGATGAGCGAATATTGCCCTAAAGCATCCTTCATTCCAGAGATCTGGCAGGGTCATAAAAACAGAGGAGAAGGGGCATGGCTTGCGCTCGAAAGATTGGAATCCAGTATTAAAAAATCGAACGACAGGCAAGCTGCATGAACCAACTTTCGCCGAAGCAAATTATCTTACATTGTGGCTTGCATAAAACAGGCACAACATACCTACAACGAAATCTGCAGAGCAACCAGGACGTTTTACTCGAGCTTGGCATTCTTTATCTGGGTCCCACCACTTTCAAAAATCAATGTAAAGAGCTCTGGAAGTACATTGAGTTTGGCCAGAGCAAGCCCCCAATTGAAAAGATAAACGACCAAATACTAACAACATTGACAAACATCGCGAAACAAAAACCAGAACAAGTTGACATTATTTTAATTTCATTCGAGTCGATCTTCGGAACGCTCAGCAAAGGACTAATCGAAGAAAAACAACGCAGAGGACGCAAAAAAGAAAACAGAGCTGGGCTCTATCGATACGCACGAAAACGTGTCAAAAGGTTAATCAATAGCATTGAAAAAGCGTTGTCAAGCGAGGACATCAATTGGATTATTTTATACGCGACACGCCAGAAAGAAGAATTCATTCGATCATGCCATACACAGCTATTAAAAGAAGGCAACATCCTTGAAGACCTGACCTTTCAAAAATTCAGCCATTCAAAAAATTTCGTGCCTAGCAATCAGGAGAACCTAAAACGCAACCTGGAAAAATTAAAGACGAAACAAAATATCGATATAATTCCATTCAGCTACGATGAGAGTTCCAGCAAAATGGATCCCTCCGCATATCTATGGAACTTTGTCAATATTGCCTTGCCAGATTACAATTCGGTCATCAAAGAGGCATTTGATTCAAGCTCAAAGAAGCTAAATCTTACAAATAAAATCAACCCAAGCTTAAACGATCGTGGACTTGAAATAGCAGACCAAGCGCGACCACTTTTTGATCAAAAAGAATGGAAATTATTCCGTAAATTCCTTGAAAAAAATTTCGCTAAATAAAACAATTATGACACAAATTCACCATTTCATACATCTTAAACGACAAAGGTTACTCTATGGCAGAGTTCCAAAAGCGGCTAACTCATCAATCAAAGCTGCTCTGTCAAAGCTATTAAGGAATCGACCACCAAAAGGAACAAAAACAACGTCAGATAAATTCTGGGCTCATTCAACGCATTCCGAGACGGAATTAATGACCTTAAAACGTGCAAGAAGATGCCGACTGACACACTTCAGCTTCAGTTTTGTACGCAATCCCTTTGATCGCTTGATCGCTGCTTATAACAACAAAGTTTTAGAGATTGAAGAACCACCACTCCCAATGCTGCAAATGGGAATAAAGCATGGAATGCCTTTTGGAGACTTCCTAAAAGTGTTAGTTGATACGCCTCTAGACAAATTCGATGTCCATGTAATACCGCAAAACGAACTACTTTGCATCGGAAATAAAGTTGT